>JASHUS010000242.1 GCA_030039865.1 Thermoplasmata archaeon | reverse complement strand
GCCGTAGCTCAGTGGCAGAGCGATCGGCTGTTAACCGAAAGGTCAGCGGTTCGAAAGGCCGACGGAGCCCTTCCGCCGACCCCCAATTCCGCTCGGCGGCGCCTCGGTCTTCTAGGGCGCGGGCCCGTAGCTTAGTCCGGCCTAGAGCGACCGGCTCATAACCGGTCGGTCGACGGTTCAAATCCGTCCGGGCCCATGACCTGCCGAAAACGTCGTAGATCGCCGGTGCGCCCGGTTGCCGTAGGTCCTGTGATTTTCGTGTTCAGAGGGCCGCCGGTACATGCCGGTCGAAGTCGCCGAGTCGCCGGGTCACCCCTCTCGCGCGGCGCCCGCCTAGCCGAGGGTCTGGCCAATCACGATTCGAGGCAGAAGCTCGAAAGGGCCGGAGGGCGTCGCCTGGTCCGATGCGCAGAGGTATACTTTTGGTGACCGACAGAAAGTGGAAAAGACTCTGTTGATTGCCGGGCTCTGACACGCCCGTGAGCGTATGCAACCGCGTCGACTCCGCGCTCAATTCGCGTAATCCGGGTCACCCTCCCGCCTCCCTCATCGAACGTACTGCGCCCGCGGTGCCCTCCGCTCGAATCCGGACCGCGGTCGAAGCTTCCTCCCACCAGCGACCACACGACAGAGTACGCAATCCTGCACCCATGCGGTGGGCTCTTCGCGGCCGGTATCTGCTCCGACCTCTCGATCGGGTCCCGGTTGGACGCGGAGGGCCGCCGCGCGCAGCGAGCCTCAGTCATAATCGACATCGGGAGACAACAGCCCCGTGAGCTCGTTCGGGGACACTCACGCGCGACCGCATCCGTTCCGGCTACCGAAGCGCGACGGCCCGACGCTCTCCGTCGTCAAGCGTTATGGCGAGGCGTTCGAGCAGCAGGGAAGGATCTTCGGGGACCGTGGCAGCGCCGACGTTTCGCTAAGTTATCAGTTGGTCGCGGGGAACTCGATCGATCGACTTCTGATTTACGACGCACAGGACGCGGGTTAGACCCGGATTTGGACGGGGAGATGGCTGACGGTGAGCGCGGTTCCACGCCAGCTCCCCGGCAGGGCTATCGCTCCGTACTCCGGAACCGTCAGTACCTTCTCTGGGTCGGATCTTCGAACGCCGCGACCGTCGGGTACTCGGTCTACGCGATCAGCATCGTATGGCTCGCCTATACGACCAGCCACAGCTATGCGGTCGTCGGTCTGGTACTGTGTGTCGAATACGCGGCGTACGCTGGAACGTTTCTTCTAGCGCCGTTCGCGGATCGGGTTCGTAACCAGCGAACGATCTATCTCGCGTGCTACCCCGTGCAAGCTGCGGCCGCGGTCACCCTCGGTCTTGCGGCGACTGATGGAGTCCTCTCGACTCCTCTCCTCGTGGCGCTGATAGTCCTGATATCCGTCCTTTGGGATCTTCCGTGGGCCGCATACAACGCGGCCCCGAGATTGCTCCTCACGGCAGAGGAGCAGTTCGCCGCTGGGGGCGTTTCGGGGGCTATCGGTGGAGCGAACTCGATCGCTGGATATGCAACGGGTGGGGTTCTCATCCTCTTGGTCGGAGCGACGGGGGGAATGTACCTCTACGCCGCACTGCTGGGCGTGGGGTCCGTTCTCGCGGTCTGGCTGAGAATCTACCCGGGACCGTCACCTGAGAGCGGTTTTGTGGAAAGTTTCCGGCAGGGTTGGAAAACAACATTTGCCGGGGATGGACGTCCCCTCCTTCAACTCGCCTCGGTCGATGCGATTCAGGGGTTCTTTACCGCCGGTACCGCCCTCTTCATCACCCTGATCTCGGTCACAACATTCGCCGTCGCGAGTTCCGCCTACGCGCTTCTTTTCACAATCTACATCGTGGGAGGTGTGGCGGCAGACCTATCCCTGGGCTGGATCAATCCGCGAGGCCGGGCCGGCTCCGTGATGGTGGGCACGCTGCTTGCCGTCGGGCTCGTCTTCCTGGTAGTGGGAGCCGTTCCGGGGGTTCTCGTACTGGTCGCGGTTCTCTGGCTCCTCATCGGGCTCTTCCTGACATCCTTCGCTGACGCGAAGTACGCATTCCTGCGAGGCTCCGTGGATCCGGGTCAGTTGGGCCGAGTCACCTCCAACCTGTACCTGTTTGTGGGGATATCGAGCGCGATCGGGGCGCTTGTCCTAGGCGAGCTCGCAGGAGTCGTCTCTCCACTTTACTTCGGACTCGTGCTGGGAGGAGGATTCCTCGTTGCGGGGGTCCTCGCCCTCAGCTTGCCCGGAGTGAAGGGACTGAAATACTGATGCGCCGGACGAGGTTGCCAGGGAGGCGCCAAGTGACCTTACGGCCCCGGGTCGAGCGAATCGCCATCAGCGTAACTGAGCCGAGCTGAGACCAAGACCCGGCCCTCGTGATGGTTCGACGGGCGGCGGCGGGAACGCGACTATCATGAAGGCGCCGAGCGCGCGATGGCCGACGATTTCGAGTGCGAGCGCCGGCGATGGATACCACGATCCCTCGTGCACCGCGACCTCGAATCAGCTCCGGGACCTTGAAAGTTCTTACCCAAGGTCAACTTGCCTCGAATTCCGATGAAAATCCTCCGGGACCGCGGTAGGCCGTACGATCTCGACGAGTTTCTGAAGCAACCGCTGTTCGCCCACTTGGCAACCCAGTCCGTGGAAGGGGCCAGGGACTCTCCGTGCTGGTTTCTCTGGGAAAACGGCGCGCTGTGGATCATCGGGGAAAAAGGGGTTAACAGTTTCCTCACGCGGATTGAGATCGATCGGCGAGTTGCGGTGGGAATCGTCGACTTCGATGTGAATACCGGCCGAGTTCGCCATGTGGGTTTCCGAGGAACCGCGACCATCGAGCCTTGGGATCCGGAACGGGGGCGGCGACTCTTGGCGCGATACCTCGGAGACGACACATCCAAGTGGGACCGCGACAGATTTCAGTCCAACCTCGGTGCTCGTCCGGACCTCGCGCTCGTTCGGGTCGAACCCAAGACGATCGTGGTCAGGGACCAATCCTACGCGAGAACTAGATGAAGTGAGGGTCGGGCAGCCGCTTGCTGGCTTGAGGAGGGGGGCCCGTCCCAGAGCGTCACGGCGACCGACGCCAGGACGCCCGCGGACGACGCCGCCTGCTGATCCGTTGAACTCACGACCTTTCCCGATCCGAGCTGTGGCCCGCATCCGGAGTGAAATATAGCCCCGGCCCTGGCGCCGGTCGGCAAATATATCTGGCGTTCCGAGTGCGTCCGCGAGGCAGGCGCGGGAAGAAGGGATCCGAGAACGCGACCGCGATGAACACGCGGACGAGTTTTCGATCCAACCAGGGCCAGAGCAAGTGCAGACCCACCATCCAGATTGCGAGTACGGGATCAATCCGAACCAAACAAGAAATTCGGCTGTCCGTTCCAGTTACGACGGGGGGTCTCGAGGTACGTCGGGGGTCGGATCGCTCAGACGCGGCTCCTTCCATGCCCCTCAAAATCACACCCGCTGCCGTCCAGAAGGGCACCAAAAGTAGACTATTGCACACAGATGGTGTCTTGAGGACTTGGGTCCTTGCGGGAGCTGTTGTCGTGTGACTGCACATTCATCCGGAGTCGACTCATGATCAGTTCGGAGAACCGGGGAAAGGGGTACCCGGCCTATCCGGATCGGATCCCCCCGGGCTGGCGGGTCGTCGTCTCCGACTCCTGGCCCGTAAACAACCCCGGTCTGGGGCGAATCGCGCCGACCGACTTGACGACGTGGAGATTCCGAACCACTGGCGAAGTGGAGGATCCGCTGGAACTCACGTATGAAGAATTCCAGGCACTCCCTCACGTCTCCCGCGTCGTGGACCATCACTGTATAGACGGGTGGAGTTACCTCGGGCAGCGCTGGACCGGTGTCGACTTCTCCGTCGTCAAGGATCTTACCGGGGTCCGGGAGTCGGCGAAGTACGCGATGGTCGAGGGTGAAGGCATCTCGGGCCAAAGGTTCCCGGTCGACCAGGACCTCCTCTTTGCGGATGGACAGGACGGAGAGCGTCTCAGCCCGGCTGCTGGCTTTCCCCTCCGCGTGGTAGCCCCCGGCGCTTTCGGCTACAAGAATCGGAAGTGGGTGGATAGGGTCCGATTCTGCTCCGAGCGGGAAACCGACGGACTCGAAAGGGCGTTCGTCGAGGCAGGGGTCGAAGAACTTTACACCGCTGCCATCGCATCCGCCGATCCATGGACCGTCGATGACTCCGCGAGGAAGTCGTTCTTGCGCAGAGTATTTGCCTCAGACGTAGAACAGTTGCGCCGAGTCAAGGCGACCGAGCTGCTATCCACGCACGCAGGCCCCGGCACCCGCCCGAAGGCGGACGAGGAGGAGTGGGATCTCTGCAGCCTCGAAATGCCGGGAGAATCTCCGGATCGAGCCCAGTTCGTCGTAAACGGTCACATCGTCCAAGTTCTGATGGGTTCCGGACTGGTGTTCGCGGTGGAACCAATCTGCCCGCACATGGGCACCGACCTGTCGCACGCGAAGGCAGATCCGGCAGCACGAACCATCGCGTGCCCATTGCACAAAGCCGTGTTCGATCTAGCAACGGGTGCGTGCCTGAGGGGCAGCATGGGGTCCGATGGTGCGGCCTTCCCACCGCTCCGAACCTACCGCATCCGCATTCGCGATGACCGGGTCCTCCTGCTCCGGGACCAAGCCTGGGGCCCCCTGTGGTAACGGGGCCAGAGGATTCCTACTCAGCCGAACGAACTTGCCTGAGGCTCGGTTGGCCCCGCCCGGGCCCGACTAGGCCCAATGCTTCAGGCTCGTCGAACGCCACGCTCACGGACCCGCCTTCCGAGAAGTGGAACGCCGTAAGTCGGTACGGAGGTTTCCGTTTCGGAGGTAAGGAACACCGTCGACCCGAAGTGTGCCCCCGCGCAAGAGGGCGACCTGGCGATAGGAACCGGACTGGCGTCCACCAAAGTCCTCGTTGTGACCGAGGTGAAGTGTAACGACGCCCGCCTCAAGATCCTCTGCGAATGGGAGACCGCGAGCGGCCGGATTGAGTCCTATCGTCAGGACGCCCGGGTGATCCCGTTCGGGGCCGGCCCGTCGGAAGGATCGATCGAAGTAACCGCGCCCGCTTCGCATGGAATAGCGTACCAGCCGTCCTCCCCGAAAGGTCAGTCTTAGGTGTCCGATGTGTCCGTCGCGATACACGGGAGCCAGGTTGGAGATCAGATGGCCCTCTGCGACCCTCTCGTCGAGCGGAACTGCGAGATATCCGCTGGGAAGGGTCGTCCCGAGTCGGCCCTTCTCAACGTCACGGGTGTCGACTCGAGCATCGTCAACGATCGGCGGTTTCCCGAGCAATCCCAGCTCCACGCGGGTCCCGTTGGGATGCGTCAAAAGCAACTCATGACCGACCCGAAGGGCACGTCGGATTCGGGAAGCACTCCGTTGCATCTTCGCGGGGTCCGCCGTGCTCGCGGCGAGGACGCGGCGCCACCAGCCCCGATAATCAACCGCCGCGAACCTGGGGGAGTCGGGAGTGACGGTGGTCGCTAGGATGTACACTGAGGGAACCCGGAGCGACGAGAGCAATCTGTACCAGGCCCGCCGGCGCGCGTGCACAGCACGTCGAGCGGAGGGAGGGAGGCGATCCCTCCGTAGAAGGTCTCTCGTGCCGGGCGCGAGCATGACGTGCCCGTCACAGGTTCGAGCGGCGGCCTCGTCGATCTTTCCGACGGTTGCCTCCGCGTACCGAGCATTGCCGCGCGGAAGCGAGGTTAAGCTCCAGGAAGGGACCAGAAGGATCGACGCGCGAATGCCCAACCCTCGAGCCGCCAGACTCAATGTCGCGGCCAGACTGGCCGACTGCTCTGT
>JASHUS010000241.1 GCA_030039865.1 Thermoplasmata archaeon | reverse complement strand
GGGCCATGAGCCGGGCCGCGCCCTGGGCGTTCTGGGCCTTCCCCTTGATCCGCTGGATCCGTCGGGCGAGGTTGCGGGCCTCGAGCAGGATCTCCGCCTCCTCGTCCGAAGCCGAGACGGCGGGCACGGCCGGGGCCCGCGGGATCCGCATGACCGCACGACGGCATTCGACGAGCCGCTGCGCAGCGCTCGGGAGGTTCTGGTCCTGGAGCGCCTGCAGGAGCCGGGAGAAGACGTGGCTCACGTCGGTCACGTCCTCGCCGCGGTCCCGGGCCTGGCGCATCGAGACGCCGAGCTGCTGGGCCTCCTGGATGACGAACTTCGGGATCGCGTCGTTGAGGACGGCGAGCGCGAGCGAGGCGCTCGCGGCGGCCTTCTCGAGGGAGCCCATGCTGAGCGCCTCGCTCATGAGGCGCTGGCGGGGATTGCCGACGCGCCGGTCGAGATGGGCGACGTCGACGCCGATCGTCTCGGCGATCGCGCGGAGCTCGTCGGCGCGACGGAGGAGCTCGCGCACCCACGTCCAATCGGGGCGGACCTTCGCGAGGAGCGCCTCGCCGCGCTTGACGACGAGGTTCGCCTCGGGGAGATGGCCGCTGCGCATCGCCTCCTCGTACGCCGACGCGATCTGCTCCGTGGGGAACGGGAGGCCCTCGGCTTCGAGGGCGCGACCCTGCTCCACGACCGAGTGGAGCCGGGCCTTCCACGCCTCCTGCGCGCGGGGATCGACGGGCACCGCCTAGGCCTCCGTCGGGTCCGCCGAGAGCATGCGCATCAAGCGCGTGAGCGTGAGGTCGGCCTCCTTGAGCTGTCGGGCCCGGAGGAGCTCGGTCGCCTCGCGGATCTGCACCGCGGCGTCGTGGGCCGTCTCGCTCTCGGGCGGGAGCGTCCGGACGCGGCCGGCGAGGCTGCGCGCCTTCTTGAGGAGCCGATCGAGCATCTCGCTCTCGGTCTCCTCGGGCGGCACCGTCACCACCGGGGCGGGCGGGACGACCGGATGGCTCTCGAGCTCGACGAGCTCGGCGCGCAGGTCCCGGACGCTCTGGATCGCGTCGGCGAGCTGTCCTTTCTTCAGCCGGCGCGACGCCTCGAGATGGAGCCGGCGAGCGGGCGCGCTCTGGGGGTGATCCTCGGGGTACCGGTCGAGGCGGCTCTCGGCGTTCGCGAGCTCGACCTCGAGCGACGACGGGATCGCCTCGTGGAGCAGCATGAGGACCTGCGCGGCCTCCTGCACGATCGAGTCGAGCGAGTCCTCCGAGACGGAGGGCTCGCTGAGCCGCATCCGGATCCCCTCGAGTTCGCTGCCGATCTCCCCGAGCGGGATCCCGAGGTCGCCGGCCTCGCCGCGGAGGCCCTCGATCTCGGAGAGGAGCCCCTGGAGGCCCTTCCAGTCGGCCTCGAACTGCGCGAACCGGGTCTCGGTGGTGACCAACAGGTTCGCGGCCTCTTCGCGCTCCCCGTCCGCGATCGCCTGGTTGAGACGGGCGAGATCCGCGCCGACCGCGAAACGCACGCCGGTCCGCTCGAGCGTCGCGCGCCGCTCTCCGAGCAGGCGGACGCGATCTCGGAGCACCTCGTCGGTCTGGCTCTCGAGCCGCTGCTGCGCGGAGCGGAGGATGTCCAGCGCCTCGTTGACGCGTCCTTCGGCCTCGCTGAGCGCCGCCTGGCAGAGCTCCGCTGTGACGTCCGGGCCGGGGCCCAGACCGCGGACGAGTTCCATCCGCGCGCGCAGGTCGCGGCTGATCGCGGCGCCGAGCTCCTCTTCGGCCGACCGGGGCACCGCGACCACCGGGGGCGGGGAGGCCGTGACGGCCGCGGGCCCGGGCGGGGCTCCCGCCGGCACGTCGGTCTCCGCGATCGACTTCAGTCCCTCGATCGCGAGGTCCGTCGGAAATCCGCAGACGGAGCAATGGACGGCCGTCGGTGCAATCGGTTGCTCGCAGATCGGGCAGATCGATGGCACGGAAGCGACCTGTACACCTCTAACATCGAAGGTCCGGGCCTTAAGCACTTCCCCTACGATTGCGCGATGGATAATCGGAGGGCACGCTCACCCGCCGCTGAAGGTCGAGATGACGACGAGCCGCACGGGGCGATCGAGCGGAAGGTCGAGCGGCACCGGTGTCTCGTCGAGCATCACCGCGCAGCCTTCCGCGGGGAGATCGGCGGCCCGGAGCGCCGCGCGGATCGGCGCACCGCGCGGGATGCGAACCCGGCGCCGGCGCACCGACGCGCCGCGCGTGAGCTCGAGCGTGACGGAGACGCTCGGCGGTCGCGGGGAGGCGCTGAGGGGGAGAATTCCCGCCGCCGGGCCCGCCGCCCGGTCGCCCTTTGAACTCCCGCGATGCATACGCACCACCAGATCTCGAATCTGGCGCCTTGGCCGAGCTAGGCTACCTCAGCACCCGCCGGAGCGAGCCCCCTCGACTCATATCGTTTTGTCGGCCGAGCGCGACCTCGTCCGGCGCGGCGGGCCGCCGTCAGCTTCGCGGGACGCCCGGACTCTCGTCCCACTCATCCGGCGCCCCCGGTCCGGTGGCGAGCACGTCGTTCTCGAAGACCGGCGGCGCCTTGCCGCGGCGCCCTAGGAAGAACAGGACCCCGACCAGGACCACGATGAACAGGATCACGCCGACGCCGATGATCGCTGCGAGGAGCGTCGGGCTCGTGGACGAGCCGGTTCCCGAGGTCGCATACGTCACGTCGATCGCGACCGCGCGACCCGTGACGCTGAACGAGCCGTTGCCCGGGCTCGCCGAGTAGCCGGCGACGGTCCCGACGGAGAACGTGTACGTCGCGTTCGGCTCGCTGAAATTGAGCATGGCCGTGCTCCCCAGCACCGGACTCGCCCCGTCGAGCGAGACGCTCCAGGCCGTCCCGCCGGGGAGGCCCATCTCCACGAAGCTCACGTTGAAGAGAACGGTCGGCGCGAACGCGACCGGCACGGTGAGCGGGCCGCCCCGGACGGTCAGGCTCCCGGTGCTCACGCGGCTCACGTAGCCCGGGACGGCGCCGATCGTGAACGAATAGGTGCCGTCCGGCTCGACGAACTCGATCGTGGGGCTTGACGAGTTCAGTCCGGTCCCGTTGAGCGTGACGGCCCACCGCGTGGCGGGCGTGAGGCCGGATTCGGTAAAGTTGATCGCGTAGTAGCTGGGGCCCGGCGCCGGCGAGAAACCGACCGACACGTTCACGCCCGCGCTCGCGACGTTCACGGAGGAGCTCGAGACGTTCGAGTCGTACCCGGCCACATCCCCGACGGTGTAGGGGTACGTGCCGTTGGGCACGGAGAACGAGATCGTGGCCGCGCTCGAGCTGCCGGCGGAGCCGTTCAGCGTCACGGACCAGAACGTACTGCTCGGAAGACCGGACTCCGTGAAGTTGACCGGATAGTCGCGCGCGGCCGTCGAGCCGAACGTGAGTGGGACATCGACGGGGGCGCCGCGGACCGTCACCGTACCGGAGGACTCGTTCGCCACATACCCCGGGACGCGCGGTACCGAGAACGCGTACGAGCCGTTCAGAGCCGTGAAGTTGATCAGGCCAGTGGAGGAGGTCGCCACCGACCCCGCGAGGTCGACCTGCCAGGAGGTCCCGTCGGGCAGGCCCGCCTCCGAGAAGACGACCGGATACTCGGTTTCGTTCGTGAGCTCGGTCACTGTGCCGCGGCCGGGCACCGTCACGAACACCCCGAAGGTGGCGGGCACGTACGCGATCCCCGAGGTGTTGTTCGTGCTTCCGAGCGCGAACTCGGGTGTCGAGCTCGCGTAGGTGCTGGCGTTGACGCTGTCGACGAAGCCGTTGCCGAGCTCGGCGTTGAACAGCTCGTTCGTCGTGCTGTCGAAGGAGAGGTTTCCCGCATCGGGTAGGGTCCAGTTCTCGATCGTCGCTACGACGGTGTTGGACGTGTCCGAGACGACCGAGACGCTCGGCAACGCGGTGGCGTTGCCCCAGTTGGCGACAAAGACCGCTCCGGACGCCGGGTCGAGGGCTACCGAGCCCGGGTTGACGCCCACGGAGACCATCACCGGGAGGTAGCTCACCTGCTTCGGCGCGACGTCCAGGATGTCCAGCTCGTCCCGGCCGGTGCCGGTGGCGATGTACAGCTTCTGCGCGGCCGGCGCGAACACCATCGAGGCGAAATCCGCGCCAGGCTGCACCGACTTCTGGGCGAGCTCGGAGTCGTTCGTGGCGTTGAAGACGACGAGATCCCCGTCCGACAGCGTCACGAAGGCCTCGTCGAGCGTGGGGTCCTCGGCGAACGCCGTCGGCTCGGCCCCGAAGTCGAGAGTACCGTTCGCGCGGAGGCTCGAGCCACTCGGCGCGAGGAAGGTCACCTCCCCGGAGGCACCGAGCACGTACACCGTGTCGCTCGCCGGGTCGAATCCGAGGGCCGTCGGATACGCGCCGGCCGACACGTTGCCGACGATCTGCTCCGTGGCGGCATCCACCTCGTAGATCTCGTCGCCGGCCGGGTCGGCGACGAGCAACCGGTCGTTCGCCGGATCGTACGCGACTCCGGTCGGGAAGGTCTGGAGCGGGACCACGTCCCGGAGCTCGAGCGGGTCCCCGCTGAGGACGCCGGCCCCGGCCTCCGAGCCCGTGGTCGAGGCGACGGAATAGTCTCCCGTACTGACCGCGATCAACTCGCCATCCCCCGCGTCGGCGGCGCCGCCGTAGAGAGCGCCGTCCGCGAGCGATACGGTCGCCACGGGCACGTTCGATGCCTCGCTCAGGCTAGTCACCGAGTCGTCGGCCGAATCGAGGACCGCGAGGTCGCTGCCGCCGGCGAGGAGGTCGACCGCGACGGGCTCCGACCCTGCGCCCAGCGACACGCTCGAGGTCGCGTTAGTGGCACCGAGGACCACGGTGATGTTGTCGGAACCGTTGTTCGCGACGTAGAAGGCGTCGTTCCCGGGGTCGTACGTGACCCCAACCGGGTCCGAGCCGACCGTGATGTTCCACTCCCCGGAAGTGGCGGGATAGGCGTCAGAGATCAGAGTGAGGTTCGCCGAACCGGAGTCGGCCACGGCGATCAATCCGTCGACCGAGTCGTTCGCCAGCGAGAGCGGGGCGCTCCCGGTCGGCGCGCTGGCGTAGACGGAATCGGTTTCCGTCGAGATGAGCGAGACGTTCGAGGACCCGACATTCGCTACGAAGACGGTGGTCGGCGTGGCGAGCAGATCGCCCGGATGCTGACCGACCCCGACCACCGTCGTCGCACCGGTCGCGAGATCGATCACGACGACCTGGTTCAAGATCCACTCCGAGACGAAGAGCGCCGGGACCGATGGATCGTAGACGATGCTGGTCGGCGACTTTCCGATGGGGTAGGAACCGGTGACCCTCTCGGTGAATGGATTGAGCACGTCGACCGTTCCCGTGTCCCCCGCGACGTAGACCGTACCGTTCGGCGCGACCGCCATCGTCGGGGTCCCGAAGCCCCCAGGGTACGACTCCGCCGGAACCGCGATCTCGGTCGTGATCCGATCCGTCGTCAGGTTCAGCACGCCCAGCAAGTTGCCGGGGGAGCCCCGGACATAGACGATTCCGCTTCCGGAATCGTAGAGAGCGCTCACCGGATCGAGGAGGACGGTCGGCTCCGTCCCCGGCGTCAGCAGACGGTTGTCGACCAGATTGAGGCCGGGCGCCAGTTCGACCGGCCCGACGCCGCCGGGCGGAGGGGCCGGAACGCCGAGATCCGACTCGCCTGTCGCCGGGAGCGGCCGATCCCCGGACCCGCGCCCCGACGGCTGCGACCCCGCGAGCACCGCCAGCGTGGCGATCGCCGCGATCACGATCACCGCCGCCCTCCGACGCGGGGTCGAGCGGATGCCCACCCGGAACATCGGCCGACGACTTCGGCCCCAATAGAAATACGCTACGGGAACGGTGTCCCGCTCGAGCTAGGGCGTCGCGCGGCGGTCGAGGCGAGGGCCCGGCGAGCCTAGCGGGTCGCGAGTTCGCTCTTCATCCGGCCGATCGCGTCGACCGGCAACGGATCGACCCGACGCCGATCGGCCAGGAAGAGGCTCACGTGATCCCCGAGCGCGATCCCGCCCACGAGAGCTTCGAGGCGATCTTCCGACTCGAGCGGGACCCGCACGGACGCCGCGCCACGGGCGCGCACGAGCCGGTCGAGGTAGGCGTGCCGTCGCCGCGTCTCGGGAGACGCGCCGGCCCATTCCAGCTGAACGACGGCGTATCCCCGGGCCTCGGCCCCGCGCGTGGCGTCCCAGCCGACGATCGCATTGTGGAAGAGTTCGGGGAGCTCATCGAAGACGGCGAGGCGCTTCGCGTTCTCCTCCACCTGAGTCTTCCAGCGCCGGGCGAGCGACGCGAACGAGCTCTCGGCGTAGAGGTACGGCAGCCGGGATCCGATCCGCGCGGCGATCGACGCCGCCGGTCCGCGGGAGCGGGCGAGGACGCCGATGCGGCTCCGAAGGCGTTCGCTGATCCGAGCGACGCGTGCCTCGTTCGACTCCGGGAACCACGGGTCGAGGAGCCCCAGCACCCCGCCGAGAAGATGTCCGACGGCGGCTCGGGGCGGCTGGCCGGAAGGGACGACCAGCGCCGGGACCCCTTCCTCGGCGGCCCGCTCGGCGAGCTGGCCGCCCGAGGTCACGACCGTGCGGCGCGCGCCGACCTTCCCCGCGGCCTCGAACGCCCGGAGCGTCTCCCACGTGTCGCCGGAATAGCTGACCAGGATCACGTGCGACCGCTCGTCGAGCGCGCGGGGCAGCTCGGGCGAGCGAACGACCGCGAGCATCGCCGAGGTCTCCGCGTCGATGACGCCGCGCGCAAGGTCGGCCGCGATGCTCGAGCCCCCCATGCCGACCGCGACGATCGGCAAGGCGCCCCGGGCGGCGGGCGCGAGGTCGACGCCGGCGGCGAAGCCTTCCCGCAGCGCGGTCGGGAGGTTCGCCGCGAGCGCGCGCATCCGCGCCGGGCCGTCGGCCGAGGACGGTGCCATGACGGCCCGGGGCGCGTTCGCGGTCATATGGGTTGCTCCGTCGCTGCGCCGGTCGGGGAAACTACATGACCCCCGCCCCCCCATCTTCGACACGCCGCGCCGCAATCCCGGCGGACGCGCACCGAAAGGAGCCATCGTGGCCGAGAGTTCCGCCCCCGCCCCGACCGCGGACGGCCGGGTCTCGACCGGCGTGACGGAGCTCGATTCGATGCTCGACGGGGGTCTCCTCGGCCGCCGACCGTACCTGCTTGTCGGCCCGTCCGGTACGGGGAAGACGACGATGGCGCTCTCGTTCCTGTGCGAGGGCATCCGCCGCGGCGAGCGCGTGCTCATGATCACGATCGAGGAACCGCCGAACGAGCTCCGGCTGAACCACCGCGCGCTCGCCCCCGAGCTCGACCGGGTCGAGGTGTTCGACGCGATCCCGGACATCATGCGCTACGAACGCGTGCCGTTCAAGGACATCGCCGCGGTGCGCACGGCGCAGGCGTTCGCCACGGTCCCGTTCTCGATCCGCCAGTCGCCCGAGCTATCGAGCGTGGAAGTGACGCTCGCCGGCCTCGAGCAGATGCTCCGCAGCGAGGTCGCGCACAAGCACTACAGCCGGATCGCGATCGACTCGCTCACCGCGCTGCAGTACTTCTGCATGAAGGGATTCGATCCGGTCGCCGGCTCGCAGACGTTCCTTCGTTTCCTCTCCGATCTGCGCGTCACGACGCTCCTGACCGTCGAGGCCCCCCTCGAGGACGTCGAGACCGCCGAGCGGGCGCTCGCCCGCGGCGAGATCCGGCTCTTCCGGTGGGAGCACGAGAACCGCACGGTCCGAGCCATCGGTGTCGAGAAGTTCCGGGGCAGCTCGCACGACGTCCGCCTGCACCCGTACCGGATCGGACCGCGAGGGGTCGACATCAACCTCGTGCTCACGATCTCGCGCGATACCCGACAGATCATCGAGCCCGCGCCGCCCGCCTTCGCGGTCGCCGCGCCCACCCCGATCCCGCTCGAGGAGGTGGTCTCGCCGGTGGACCCCTTGGCTGACGAGGTGCGGGACCTCGTGCTGGTCGGCACCGACGTGGGGCCGGTCCGGGCCGAGATCGAGTCCGCGATCGACGCCGTGAGCGCGAACGACCTCGATGTGGCGCAGGCGCACCTCGCCCGTGCGAGCGCGCTCGTGATCGCCCTCTCCGCGGAGACCCGACCGCTCGCTCCCGACGCCGCGCGACGCATGCCCGAAGTAGCGGAGGCCGCCCAACGACTCGTCCAGCGCGGAGAGTCGGCCCGCGCCGGCCTTCCCCCGACCCGACTCCCGCCGCCGAAGGCCCTTGAGATCGAGCTCCGGCGCGTGCTCTCTCTCATCCCACCGGCGGTCGCTGCGGCCCCGGCAGCGGTCGAACCCGAGGTCGCCTCCGCCGCCCCTGAGCCGGTACCGGAACCCCCGCTCGTCGAGCAGGCGACGGTGAGGGCGGCGGCACCGCCGATAGCCGTCGACTCCACCCCACCGGAGTCGGTCCCGACCGATCACGGCGGGGTCGAGCCCACGACGCCGGCACCGATCGCGCCGGTCGTGGTCGCTCCCACCCCGGAGCCGGAACCCGAGCTTGCCGGCCCGGCGGAAGCCGCGGCGGCGGAGATCGAGCCAGCCGCGCCCCTCGATGAGGAGCCGACGGGTCCGGAGGAGGCCGTTCTCGACGAGGCGCCCGTACGCGCCGCGCTGCCGGAGCCCCCCCGACCGATCGCCCGAGGATCTCCATCGCCGACGCTCGCGCCCGGGCCCGACGCTGGGGCGGCCCGAGCCGGTCGTGCGGTTTCCGCGGCGACCGTCGCCCCCGAGGATCGCCCCCCGCTCCCCTCCTTCGGCTCTCCCGCCCCGCGTCCCGTCCCGTCCTCGGGGGCCCGCACCGTGGGCGCGCCCCCGGCGGCCGCTTCGGTATCTCCCGCTCCGTCCCGGCCGAGCGCGCCGACCGG
>JASHUS010000240.1 GCA_030039865.1 Thermoplasmata archaeon | reverse complement strand
TGTTACGCGACGTTCTCGGGCGACCTCGCCCCGGCGCTGCTCACGCTCGACGCGTCGGTCGAGCTGGCGGGCCCCGAGGGACGACGTTCCGTCCCGCTCGTCGAGCTCTACGACGCGAAGGGCGATGGGATCCACCGACTCTGCCTGCGGCCGGGCGAGCTGGTCGTGGCCGTGCGGCTCCCGCCTGAGTCGAGCGGCCTCCGGGGACGATACAAGAAGCTCCGGGTCCGACCGTCCTACGACTTCCCCGAGCTGGGCGTCGCGGTGGCCGGGAGCTGGAGTCCCGAACGCGTCGAGCGACTGCGCGTCGCGGTCGGGGGGGTCGAGACGTACCCCCGACGCTTCGACGAGCTCACCGACGCCCTCGTGGGCGGCCCTCTCTCGGATGCCCGCGTCGCCGCGCTCGCCGAAGAGGTCACGCGGCGCCTGCGGCCGGTGCACAACACGTTCCTCCTGCCGGACTACCGTCGGCGGATGATCGGCGTCTACCTCCGGCGCGCGCTCGCGGAGGCGCGCGAAGGGACGGCCGGATGAGCGCGCGGCACCCCGAGTTCGCGCTCGTCCCCATCGCCCAGCTGCACGCGCACGAACGGATCGACGGCCGGGACGTGGCGAAGCTCGCCGCCAAGATCCGGAACGAGGGCATGGTCTCCGACCCCGTCTGGGTCGCCCGGGGCTCGCTCGTGGTGCTGAACGGCCACCACCGCGTGGCGGCGCTCCGGCGGCTCGGGGCGGCGCGCGTCCCGGCGTGGATCTTCGACTACGACGCGGAGATCGTGCGCCTCGGCCGCTGGTCCCCCGGTCCCGAGATCTCGAAGTCCGAGGTCGTTCGCCGGGCGAAGGGCGGGGAACTGTATCCTCCGAAGACCACCCGTCACGAGATCGGGGTCGAGCTGCCCCACCGGCCGACGCCGCTCGCGGAGCTGATGCCGGACGCCCGGGCCCGGGGCTACCGATCGTCCGAGCCCTCGCGCGGACGCGACGCCGGCGCCCCCGGCGCGGAGTAGGGGAGCGGGAGCTCGCCGCGCGCGAAGCGCTCGATCGTCTCGGCGAGGAGCGCGACCTCGACCGGATGGATCCGCGCACGCAGGTCGTCGGGGGTATCGCCGGGCAGGACCGGGACCCGGGCCTGCGCCAGGATCGGGCCCTCGTCGACGTCCGGCGTGACGAGATGGACCGTCGCGCCGCTCTCCGTCTCACCGGCGTCGAGCACGGATCGGTGGACCCGCGGGCCGTACATTCCCGGACCTCCGAAGCGCGGCAGGAGCGCGGGGTGCAGATTGATGGCCCGGCCGGCCCAGTGGCGGGACCACGAAGTCGGCAGGATCGTGAGGAAGCCGGCCAGCACGACGAGCGCCGTGCCGCGCGACTCGAGCTCGGCGGTCAGACGCGCGGCCCAGACCTCCCGTTCGACGCCCCGCGACGGGAGGATGACGAGCGGGAGGCCCCGGCGGGTCGCGCGCTGGACTGCCGGGGCCTGGGGTCGATCGGCGACGACGGCCGCGATGCGGGCCGAGAGCGTCCCGTCCGCCGCGCGACCGGCGAGCGCGTCCATCGTGGTCCCTTCGCCCGAGACGAGGATCGCGATCGAGAGCGCGGCGGGCCCATCCGCCGATCGACGCGCGCTCATCAGAAGAGCGTGGCCGAGGTGAACCGGAACGACTTCACCGCGGCCGACGGCGTGGTCACGGTCGAGACGGCGCGCTCGAGCGGATACGCCCGGGTCTCCTTCCCGAGGAGCAGGATCCCCTTGAGCAGCGTGAGAAGGCTCTCGGTGAACCGGAGGTTCCGGACGGGCGCGGCGATCTCGCCGTTCTCGATCCGGTACGTCCCGTCGCGGGTCATGCCGGTGATGATCCCGCGACCGAGGTCGACGATCCGCACGTAATGGAAGCGGGTGACGAGCAGACCCCGGCGCACGGTGCGGATCAGCTCCTCCTCGCTCGCGGATCCGGGCGCGAGGATGAGCCGGACCGGCTCGGCGCCGAAGGCCCCCCACGGCGCCTCGGGCGGGAGGGCGTGGCCCGTCGGCGCCCGGCCGAGGCGGCCGGCCGTCACGAGGTCGGTGACCGCCGGGCCGGCGATGCCGTGGTCGAGGAGCGGGAAGCGGTGGGTCCACATTCCCTCCTGGTCGATGGCGAACGGAATGGTCGCCGAGGAGCGGGGATCGTCCACGAGGTGCACGGACTCGGGCGCCACGCGCCGGCCGCGGAAGCGCCGCAGGCAGCTCCACCCTTCGAGCTCCCCGAGGCCCGCGAAGCCGAGGTTCGCGAGGAACGTGAGCGCCTCGGCCATCGCCGGACCGCGCAGCACGACGGCGTACTCGCCCGGCTCGACCGGCTCGGGGTCCGAACGCGCCATCCGCTCCGCGGCCTCCGTCCCGAGGCGGGCGGCGTCGAGCCGGCGGTGATCCCAGTGGCCCCCCTCGGACCACCCCGAGACCGGCGGATCGCGATCGGGCCGGTCGACGAGGACGCTCGCCTGCGCGGAGGAGAACGCGTCGGTGCGATCGAGCCCGGAAGAGTTCGCGACGCGCCGCCGCTCCGAGCCGACGATGACGACGCCCGCGATGCGCGCCCCCGGTGCGCCCTCGCGGGCCGCGGCGAGGACCTCCTCAGCGATCTGGGTCGCCTTCTCGGGCGAGAGCTCGGCGGTGGAGTCCGAGAAATCGACAGGGGTCCGGTCGCGACCGCTCCCCGAGGGGAAGCCCGGGAACTTCTTCTCCGCCGGCGCGATCCGGGCGAGCGAGCGAGCGCTGTCCCGGACGCTCACGAGGCCGGCGGCGGTGTCGTCGACCGACGTCGCGGTGCCGAGCCGCTGCCCGTCCGCGACGCGGAACGAGACGTGGGTCGACCGTTCGAAGTGCGGCTGGTGGATCCGGCCGTTGGCGAAGCGGATCGTCGTCCAGGTCCGCTCGATGACCCGCACGTCGCCCCGAACGCCGTCGGGCATCCCCGACAGCGCGCCGGCCACCGGGTCGGCGCGAGCGGTCCGAGAGCGCGGACCGGGGGTCATCCGCCGCCCCGCACCGCAACATCCCGGAATCGGGCGATCGGTGCCCCGTGTCCGACGCGCGCGATCTGGACCGGCTGGCCCTTCCCGCAGTTGGGCACGCCCCACAGATGCCAGGTCGAGGCGTCGCCCACCGCGTCCATCGAACTCCAGAACGTGGGCCCCATCCCGGCGTAGATCGGATTGCGCACCAGCTCGCCGAGCTCCCCCTTCACGATGCGGCGCCCGACCTCGCAGCCGAACTGGAAATTGAGCCGCTTGTCGTCGATCGACCAGGAGCGGTTCGTCTCCACGTACACTCCCTCGCGTACGCCCGTGAGCAGCTCCGCGAGGCTGTGATCGCCGGGCAGCAGATCGACGTTCGTCATGCGGACCAGCGGCGAGCGATCGCCCCCGCCGGCCCGCATCGTTCCGCCCGAGCGCGCCAGCCCGAGCTCGGCGGCCGACTCGCGCGAGGAGAGCGCGCCGACCAACGTTCCCCGCTCGATAATGGGGGTGCGCTGCCCCGGGACGCCCTCGTCGTCCCACCCGAACGTCCCGAGTCCCCCCGGCTCCGTCGCGTCGGCGACGACGTTCATCGCGTCGCTACCGTACCGCAGGGTGCCGATCCCCGACGACGCGACCCAGCTCGTGCCCGCGAAGCCCGCTTCGCTGCCCTGGATGCGATCGAGCTCGACCGCGTGCCCGACGCTCTCATGGACCTGGAGCGCGAGCTGGTCGGAGCCGAGGACGAGCGTGGTGGAGCCGGTCGGACACGCCGGGGCGTCGAGCAGCGCGCTCGCCTCCCGACCCACGACCTCGGCGCGGTCGGAGAGCCGGAGACCCTCGATGTACTCGAAGCCGGCCTGATGGTAGTCGCCGCCGAACGAGGTCGGCCCGCTTCGGCGTTGCACGTTCGAGCCCCGGATCGCGGTAGCGCTCACACCGGCGCCGACCGAGACGATCCGCGACGTGTACGACGCCCCCTCGGTCGACCCGAACCACTTCGTCTCCTCCCACGCCTGAAACGATGCATTGCCGGACTTCACCTCCCGTGTCGCGTGGAGCCGCGCCTCGGCCCCCCGGAGCAGCCGGACGATCTCCTCGCCCGGCACGTCGAACGGGTCCTGCGCGAGCGGGGTCGCGTATCGGCCGTCGCGCGCCGTGCCCTCCTCGGTCACCACGAGCTTCGCGTCGACCGAGGTCCCCGCGGCCCGCGCGAGCCGGATCGCCACCCGGGCCGTCTGGCGGACCGCCGCGGGCGTCAGCTCGGTCGTCCCGGCGAAGCCCCAGGCCCGGTCGGTCCGGACCCGCACCCCGACGCTCTCGCTGCGGGCGTCGGTCAGCGCCTGCGCCTGCCCGTTGCGCACGTCGTAGTGCAGCGTGCGGGCGGGCGAGACGACGCGGGCGTCCGCGTACCGGACGCCCGCCGCCTCCGCGACCGCGAGGGCCGTTCGGACCAGGTCCTCCATCCCACCGCACCGGCGGCCCGAGGGAGGCGGACGACCGCATAACCTTCACCTCGACCGGGGACCGATGAACGGTATAGGTCGCCCCGTTTACGGAGACGAAGTGCCCATGTCCGACGACGCGTGGACCCAGGTCGACGAGTACCTCGAGAACGTGGCCCTCCCACCCGACGCGGGGCTCGAGTCCGCGCTCCGGGCGAGCGCATCGGCGGGCCTGCCGTCGATCCAGGTGAGCCCGCTGCAGGGGAAGCTGCTCCATCTCCTCGTCGCGAGCGTGGGGGCCCGGCGGGTCCTCGAGATCGGCACGCTCGGCGGGTACAGCACGATCTGGATGGCGCGCG
>JASHUS010000027.1 GCA_030039865.1 Thermoplasmata archaeon | reverse complement strand
CACTGGCTCGAGCCCGAGGGACCGGACTCGGCCGTTCGGTGGGGATTCTTCGACTCGATCTTCGAGACGAAGGAGCACGGGGAGGCCTACGTCGTCGAGCGGCTCGCCCGCGAGGCGCTGGCCGAGGATCCCGATCTGAAGGTCGAGTTCGAACGGCGTCTCGCGGACGACCCGGCGTTCGCCGCGGACCCCGCCGCCCGACTCGCGTTCTTCTTCGACCGGTCGCCGTGGGGCCGGGCGAATCGGGTGGGCGAGTACCCGGTGGGCCGACTCGCCTCGCTGGACGGCCTGCCGGTCGAGCCGTTCTTCTCGTGAGCGTCGGGGTCGGCGGCGCGGCGCCGCTTGTCGAAATGCGCGCGAACGTGTACCGCTTCCGCCGTTGGTTCGGCGGCGCGCAGGGACGTCGGCCTCCTCGAGCCGGACCGCTCTTTAGGGCGTGACGTATACGGCCACGATGCCGAACATCGTCCCGGTCGCGGCGTACTACGCGCTCGCGGAGGTGTTCGTCTTCCTCGCGGTCGCCGAGCTCTTGCATCCCCTCGCGCAGCGGGCCGGCCTCCCGACGATCGTCTCGGACCTGGCCCTCGGCATCATCCTGAGCGTCTCCGCGCTCGGTGGGCTGCTCAACACGCTGGTCGGCGCGCCGATCTTCGTCGTGAACAGCTACGTCCTGGTCTTCGCCGACTTCTCGGTCGTCCTGCTCCTCTTCGCCGCCGGCTTGGGCGGTGGATTCTCGGGCCTACGTCGGGCCGGCGGCTGGGCGGTCGCGGCCGCAATCGTGGGGGACCTCGTTCCCTTCGGCCTCACCCTCGCCGTCTTCTCCCGCTTCTACTCGCTCGACGCGTCGCTGCTCCTCGCCGTGGCGTCCGCCGCCACGTCGTCGGCGGTCGTCGCCTCCCTCGTCCGCAGCGGCCACCTCACCAGCCATCGGGCCGGGGAGTTCCTGATGAACGTCGCCGCGCTCGACGACGTGGTGGCGCTCGTCCTCCTCAGCGTCGCGCTCACGATCGTCGGCGGCCGGGTCGACGTGCTCTCCGTGACGGGCAGCATCCTCGAGTCGATCATCGCCTGGATCGTCCTGCTCCTCGCTGCGGTCCTGATCTTCCCCCGGTTGCTCCGGGTCCGCCACATCCGCGACGCGCAGGCGATGCCGTTCCTCTTCCTGTTCGTCCTCGTGGTCGTCGTCGTCTCGCTCGGCTTCTCGGCCGTGATCGGCGCGTTCATCGCCGGCCTCGCGATCGCCGAGAGCCTGGTCGCGAGCCGCACGCGCGCGATGACGGACGTCCTGCTGATCCTGTTCGGTTCGCTCTTCTTCGTGGTGACGGGGGCCCAGTTCGACTTCCATCTCTTCCTCGAGCTCGACGTGATCACGCTCGCGTGCGTCCTCGCGGCGCTCGCGGCCGCCGGGAAGGCTCTCGCGGTCTGGCCCTTCGCCCGACGCCGCCTCGGCGGGGAGACCGAACCGGCGGCCGTCGCCGTGGGGATGATCCCGCGCGGAGAGATCGGGCTGCTCGTCGGGTCGATCGGCTTCACGACCGGCATCCTCACCTCGGCGATGCTCGGCGAGATCCTGCTCATGTCGATCATCACCACCGTCGCCGGCGGGTACGGGTTCCGGCGCCTGGCGGCCGACATCCGTCGGGACGACGCACCGCTCGACGGAGGGGTCGCGCGAGCGGCGCCGGGCGACCCGGGCGGGTGAACGGACCCCCGGGTCCCCTTTTGTCCGCGCGAGCCCTCGGAGGCCCGCGATGGGCGCGGTCCGCTGCCCCAAGTGCGGCAAACCCGTCAGCCACTACGAGGATCGCGAGGTGCGGGTCCGCTGGTGCGGTTTTCCCGAGGCGCACTACTGGGACTGGCAGCTGAAGGTCCCGAAGCTCCAGATGCGTCCCTGACCCGGACGCGCGGCTCGGCCGTCGCCGGGGAGCGGCGCGACCGACGGCCGTTCCTCGGGGCACCGGGCCCGGCCGGACCGAGACGTACGTCGAGCCGGAACTCGAGGATCTCCCACGTGCCGGTCCGATCGACCATCGGCCGGTCCGGGAAGGCGCCCGCGACGACCGTCTCCACCATCCGGCGCGCCGCCCGTCGCGTCTCGGCGAGCGTGCGGCCCTCCACGGTGCCGAGCCCGTCGGCCCACGCGAGATAGCCGTTCGGGGTCCGGAAGACGCGGACGGGGAACGCGGACGTGACCCGTCCGACTCGGTGGGGCGGTCTTCTCGCCACCGGGGAGATGGCGAAACGGCCGCGCGTTCACAACGGGATCGCGCGGGGGACCGGCCGTTGGAGCCGCGCGTTCTCCGACTTATGGACGAGGAAGAGCGCGTGCCCGCCGTCGTCTTCCGCGACGAACGAGCGGCGGACGATCCGGAAGCCCGCCTCGACGAACCAGCGCGCGTAGGTCGACGCGTCGGCGTGGCTCCAGTACATCTTCGCGTTCGACCCGAGCCAGTTCTCCTCCGTGCCGGTGTACTCCGTCTCGCCGGTCGTCACGAGCGCGAGCCCGTCCGGCACGAGCCACCGGTACATCCGGTCGATCAACGTGGGCTGCTCCTCGAGCGGCACGTGGATCAGGGCGTAGAGGCAGACGACGCCCGCGAACGACTCGGGCGCGAAGCGCACGCTCGTCATGTCGGCGCGCAGGAAGCGCACGCTCGGCACGTAGCGACGCGCCCGTTCGATCTGCACGTCGGAGAGGTCGACCCCGGTCACCCGGAAGCGCTCCGAGAGCAGCCGGGAATCGGGGATCCCGCACCCGCAGCCGAGGTCGAGGACCTCGCTGCCGGGTTCGAGCCGGCGGAACAGCGGCTCCAGCCACTCCTCGTGATCGGAGAGCGTATGGCGGAAGACGTCGGAGGGGGAGGTGCCGGACCGGTAGAGGCGCGACGCCCGGTTCCATCCGTGCCGAACGATCGTCTTGGCGTTCAACGGCCGGGCGGTGGCCCGTGTCGCGGTCATCGGAAGCTCCGGGAGGAGTGTAAGAGGGAAACTAGCGCGCTCACTACGGATGAACCTGTCTGTCGGCGCTCGGACCGCCCCGGGGCGCCCGTCCCGGCGAGCATCGGAGGGAAAAGGTTACCTTTCCGCGCCCGTGACGACCGCCGCACATCCAAGAGTCATCGGAGCGGCGTCTCGGCCCCGGATCCACGTCCTCGGACCCCCCACCGAGCTCCACCCTTCCCCCGAGTCTCGGCGGAGGCGTCACCTACGACCCCGAGCGAAGTCATCGTACGCGCCCAGGACCTCGGATTCGCCTACCGGCCCAACCAGTTCGCCGTCCGCCACCTGAACTTCGAGCTCCGGCGCGGCGAGGTCTTCGGGCTGCTCGGGCGCAACGGGGCCGGCAAGACGACCACCGTCCGCCTCCTGACGACCCTCCTTCCGCCGACCGAGGGCGGTGGTTCGCTGTTCGGCAAGGACCTCCACCTGTGCGGACGCGCCGAGCGGGCGCGGCTCGGCGTCGTGCTCCAGTCGGAATCGCTCGACTTCGTCAGCGTCGAGGAGAACCTCCGCCTCTACGCCTTCCTCTGGGGGATCCCCCGCGAGGTGGCGAAGGCCCGCGCCGACGAGATGCTCGAGCTGTTCGAGCTGAGCCCGATGCGCGAACGGCGTCCGTGGGGGCTCTCGGGCGGTGAACGCCGGCGCTTCCAGGTCGCGCGCGAACTGATGCACGATATGGAGCTGCTCTTCCTCGACGAGCCGACGGTCGGCCTCGACGCGCTGACGCGCACCCGGATCCTCGACTACCTCGCCGGGCGCGCGCGGAACGGCCTCTCGATCGTCTTCACGACGCACATCCTCCACGAGGCCGATCGGCTCTGCCAACGGATCGGCGTCATGAACGCGGGCCGACTCTTGACGGTCGGCGCGCCCGAAGAGATCAAGCGGGCCTACCGCGGCGCCCGCACGGTCGAGGCCGAGTTCGGCCGGGCGCTCACGCTGGAGGAGAACGCAGCGCTCCGCGCGATGCTCGAACGGGCCGGCGAGGACCTCGCCCTGATCGAATCGCACGACGACCTCCTGCTCTTCCGCGCCCAGAACGCGGAGTCGCTGGTCGCGGCGGTCGCCCGGTGGAGCGGGGACCGTCAGATCGACCTCGAGCGGATCGCGGTCGAGGAGGCATCGCTCGAGGACGCGTTCGTGCGGCTCGTCTCCGAGCCGGCGCCGGTGATCGTGCCGTCGCCCGAGGCGGACTAGTGCCGATCCCTCCGGTCCTGC
>JASHUS010000239.1 GCA_030039865.1 Thermoplasmata archaeon | reverse complement strand
GGGCGGGCGGACCGTGCTCGCTCGAGGGTACGGATACCGGGACCGGGCCCGGGGACTCCCGGCGACCGAGCGCACGATCTTCGGGATCGCGTCGATGACGAAGTCGTTCACGGCGTTCGCGATCCTTCGGCTCGCGGAGGACGGCCGACTGCGCCTCGAGGATCCGGTGCAGAAGCACCTACCCGAGTTTCGGACCCCGGAGCCCGCGCGAACCGGACGGATCCGGATCGTCCACTTCCTCTCGCACTCGTCGGGTCTTCCCCCGCTGCCGTCGATCTACCATGTCTCGGCGCGCAGCTTGGCCCACGACCCGCCCTACGACCCCCGGGTCGCGCGCCGCGTCGGGATCGATCCGGACCATCCGCCGATCGACACGTACGAGGGGTTGCTCGAGTACCTAGCGACCGAGCGCTACCGGCTCCTCGGGGCGCCGGGGCAGTTCTTCAGTTACTCCAACGAGGCGTTCGGGCTGCTCGGGGCGGTGATCGAGCGGGCGAGCGGCCAGACGTACGAGTCGTACCTCGAGGAGGAGATCTTCCGGCCCGCCGGGATGCGCGCCACGACGTTCGACACCGGCATCATGCGACGCAAGCCCGAGGTCACCGTGCTCTACTCGCCCGACTGGCGACGCGGAAGCGGGCCGTTGCATTCCTCGGAGGAGTGGTGGGAGGACACGTGCCTGCGGGCGGCCGGCGCGATCCGGACGAACATCGAGGACCTGCTCCGCTACGTCGAGATCTACCGGGCGGGTGGCCGCGTCGGCCGCGAGCGGATCGTCTCGGCCCGGAGCGTGGCCGAGCTCCTGCGCCCGAGGATCGAGATCACGCCCGGTCTCTACTACGGCTTGGGCATCGCGGTGCGGCCGGACTACCACGGTCGGCTGCTCGCCTTCCACGACGGGGGTTTGAAGGGAGTCTCCTCGGAGTTCGCGGTCGTCCCGAGCGCGGGGATCGGTGGGGCGGTCCTCGCGAACGCCGACCTCGTCCCCTCGCCCCTCGCCCTGCGGGAAGGGATCAACCGCCTGCTCGGCCTCCCGCCCGAGACGCCGTTCATCTCGACCCCGGCGCGCGGAACTCGACCCCGGTCGCTGACGGAGTTCGGCGGCTGGTACTGCTCCGGTGAGGGGATCTGGGCGCAGTTCACGCCCCGGCCCGGATACTTGCGCCTGGACTTTCGCGGCATCGAGCTCACGATGCGGGGCCTGAAGCTCCGCCCGCACGGCCACGACGTCTTCACGTTGCGTCGGGGAGGCGAGACCAGCTGGGTACGATTCTTGCGGGGCCCGACGGGACGAGTCGACTCCGTCCACCTGGGCTGGCGCGTCGTGCGGAAGCGGGACCCCCGAACGCTCGGGCGCGCCCGGCGGGGCCGGATGACCTGGTGAGCGCGCGCGACTAGAGGACGAGCGCGAACGCCCGCTCGAGGAGGCTCATCTCCTTCACGTCGAGGGAGCGGCGGTCGAACGACGCGACGAGCGCCGAACCCGTCTGCTCGACCTGAGTCACGAGCCAGTGGACGAACTTGAGCGTCGTGTCGAGCGAGTACTCCGACGCGAGGTACTCGAGCGCGTCGACGTAGACGAGCGCGCCCCCGGGGGATTCGGTCGGCTCGCGGAGCCGCCCCCCGATCTCGCCGGGCGCGAGCCGGCCCCCGCCGTCCGGGTCGGGCCCCCCGCTCGTGACCAGGAGCTCGAGCCGCCGGCCCGCCGGGAGACCCGGCACCTCGGGCGGCCGCTGGGAGACGAACACGACGCGCGGGTACGCGGTCGCGTTCGCCCGGAGGATCTCGAGCGCCCGGAGCGGGCGCTCCTCGCGCACGAGGACCGTACGGCCGGGCGTCAGCGGCGTCGAGCCCGAGGGGCCCCCGGGGCCCCCGCCGGCCCGGGCCGGCTGCGGGGGCCGCAGTAGCGCGTTCCACGCCGGTCGGCGTGGGGGCGCGAGCAGACCCTTGCGCTTGACCTCGACCTCGTCGGCGAGGCGGGCGAGCCGGCTCTCGGCGAGCATCCGCAGCTCCTGGGCCGTGTGGCCCCGGGACGCGTGCTGGAGCAGCTCGCGCAACGCGCTGCGGACGCCCTCCTCGTAGCCGGCGGCGTAGGCCCGCGCGAACTCCTCGTCGGCGGGCGGGTCCTCGGGCGGGAGCGGTCCGCGCTCCCGCCGGTCCGGGGCGCTCACGCCGGTGCCCGGTCGCGGGTGGCCTCTTCGCCGGCGGCGCTGACCGCCGCCGGCCCGCCCGGCCGTCGGCCGTTCCCGGAGTCGTCCGTCGGGGCGAACTTGTAGCCGTAGTGGATGACGCCGGCCTTGCCTTCCTCGCGCAGCTTGCGGAACGTGGCGTGGACGGGCAGACCGATCCGGACCTCCTCGGGCGAGACGTCGACGACCTGTCCCGTCAGGACCGGACCCTCGCGCGTCGCGACGAGGGCGAGGACGTACGGGACCTGCATCTCGAAACCTTCCGCGGGCTCATGGACGACGGTGTACGACAGCACCTCGCCCTCGCCCGAGAGCTGGAACGGCACCATCTTCCCGATCGACTGGCGGTGGGAGGCGCACTCGGGGCAGACGGCGCGCGGCGGGAAGTAGACCGTCCCGCAGTTCGAGCACTTCGAGCCGCCGAGGTTGTACCGTCGCGGGGTCTCACGCCAGAAACGTGCGATCGACATCGGTCCCCCTAGTTCGCCCTCTCGAGCAGATGGACGACGCTCGTCGCGCCGGTCCCTCCGACATCGTGCGTGAGGCCCAGGGAGGCGTCCGCGACCTGCCGATCGCCCGCCTGCCCGCGGAGCTGCCGGACGATCTCGACGACCTGGGCGACCCCGACCGCGCCGAACGGTCGGCCCTGCGCCTTGAGGCCGCCCGACGTGTTGACGGTGAGGGGGCCACCGGTCCCGAATCGTCCGCTCGCGAACTCCGGTCCGGCGCGGCCCTTCTCGACGAAGCCGAGGTCCTCGAGCGAGACGAGCGCGCTGATCGTGTAGGCGTCGTGGATCTCGGCGACGCGGACGTCCTTCGGCGCGCGGCGCGCCTGGGCGAACGCGCGCTGCGCCGCGACCGCGGTCGCTTCGATCGTCGTGATCTCGCGTCGATGCTGGAGCGCCATCGTGTCGCACGCGACCTGGCTCGCCGCGATCCGGATCGGCTGGTCGGTGTGCTTCTTCGCGGACTCGAGCGGTCCGAGGACGACCGCCGCCGCGCCGTCCGAGAACGGCGCGCAATCGAGTACGCCGAGGGGTTCGGCGACCGGGCCCGCGCCGAGCACCTGCTCGAGCGTGAGCTTGTTGCGGAAGTGCGCGTTCGGGTTCTTCGAGCCCATCAGGTGGTCGTGCACCGATACGGCCGCGAGCTGCTCGCGCGTGGTGCCGAAGCGGTGCATGTGCCGGCGCGCGACGAGCGCCCAGAGGGCCGGCAGGGTCGCGCCGAAGACGCCCTC
>JASHUS010000026.1 GCA_030039865.1 Thermoplasmata archaeon | reverse complement strand
GGCCTACGATTCGGGGCGGGACAAGATCTTCGTCGCGAACATCGATTCCGACAACGTCAGTGAAATCTCGCCCGAGACGTTCAAGGTGCTGAAGTCCGTGGACGTGGGCTCCGATCCATGGGGGCTCACGTACGACCCGTTCCTGCACGAGATCTTCGTGGCGAACGAGGGCTCGAACAACGTGAGCGTGATCTGCGACGGGTCCGCCGCCTGCGGAGGGACGCTCGGCGTCGTGCACACCGTGGCCGTGGGCGCGAACCCCGTGCACGCCGCCTACGATCCCCGCACCCACGAGGTATTCGTCACCAACTTTGGCTCCGCGAACGTCAGCGTGCTGTGCGATGGGAGCATGAGCTGCGGAGGAGGACCGTTCGTCATCGCCTCGGTCAACGTGGGCAGCGGCCCGCGCGGCGAGGATTTCGACACGGGCACGGACGAGATCTTCGAGGCGAACTTCGACTCGGACACGGTCAGCGCGATCTGCGACGGCGCCGCGAGCTGCGGCGGACTCGGTGTCGCGTACACCGTGAACGTTCAGTCGTCTCCTCGGAACGTCGTCTACGATTCCCTGCGGGGGGAGATCTTCGTCGACGACTCGGGCACGAACAACGTGAGCATCGTCAACGACACGCTCCACAGCGTCGTCGCGACCGTCTCCGTGGGGGCGGCACCCGACGGCAGCGCGTACGACCCCGAGGAGAACGAGGTGTTCGTCTCAGACCAAGGCGGCAACGAGGTGACCGTCATCTCCCCCAGTACCCCGTCGACGGTTGCGACGATCACGCTGGCCTCCAATCCCCGGGACGCCCTCTACCTTCCCTCCTACCACGAGATGCTCGTCACCGAACCGAACGCGAACGTGGTCGTCCTGATCTCCGACGCGACCGACCAGGTCACCGCGACCATCCCGGTCGGGGACTACCCCCGGCACGCGGCGTACGACCCCGACGAGAACTACGTGTTCGTCACGAACACGCTGTCGCACAACGTGAGCGTGATCTCGATGACGACCCTCAAGGTCGTCCATTCGGTCGGGGTGCGCAACAGCCCGCGGGACCTCGCGTTCGACGCCCGTACCCACGAGGTATTCGTCTCGAACTCCGGCTCGAACGACGAGAGCGTGATCTGCGACGGCAGCGCGGTCTGCGGGGGCAAGGTGAAGGTCGTCGCCACGATCCCGGTCGGCGACGCGCCCGACGGGGTCGTCTACGACAGCGCGACGAGCCACGTCTACGTGTCCAATTTCGGTTCCAACAATGTCAGCGTCATCAACGACACTACGGACGTCGTCGTCGCGTGGATCAGCGTCGGCTCGGAGCCACGCCACGAGGCCTACGACGCCGCGACCAACGAGGTCTTCGTCTCGAACTATGGGTCCGACAACGAGAGCGTGATCTCGGACGACGCGCTCACTACGGTGGGCCAGATCGGAATCGGAAGCGGCCCGGCGGGCGTGGCGTACGCGCCGGGGCCGGAGGAGCTCTGGGTCGTGAACGAGAACTCGAACAACGTCAGCGCGATCTCGACGGCGGGCGGGCCGTACGCCGTGGGGGCGACGGTGACCGTCGGCCTGGGACCCACCGACGATGCCTACGACGCGGGCACGAACGAGATGTGGGTCGTCAACTTCGGCACCGACACGATCTCGGTGATCTCCTTGGCGACGGTCGTCTAGTCCGCGCTCACGATCCGGGTCGGTCTTCGCGTGCAACGACGAGAGGTGGCACGACGATCACGTGCGGGACCCTGCCGATAGACTCTGTCGCGAGGTCTGGCGGGATGGCCCCGTGCGAGTCGAGATCGAGCGGAGCGCCGAGCGAGGATCCGAATTCCGAGGTGAATCGCACGACGAAGCGGACGTGGCTGGTGACGTCCACCCATCCGGATGCCGGGACCTCGACCCCGTTCAGGTAGACCGTGAGGATCTCGCCGGTCTGGGGCGCGATCGAATAGGGATACTCGCCCGGCGTCAGCCATTGGAACGATAGGGTCCGCCGATCCGTGCACTTCGAGCCGACGATCGACGCGCACCAGGTGCGATGCTTCCAGAGGCCCGACTCGACGAACGAGATCCGATACGTCGTTCCGTGCACGAACCGGAAGGGGACGAGGGGTTGGCCGTGGATCGTCACCGACGGCCCGTCGACGGAGAGGTTGCCGGCGGGCGAGATCCCGGCCACGACGGAGCCGTGCGAGTCCCAGATCGCGTAGGGGTACGTGCCGTTCGCCACGTGGAACGTCGCCGAGGTGGGCCCGGTCCGATCGAGTGTACGGTCGCCGAGCGAGACGCTCCAATGCTGGCCGGGGCTTGCGAGTGACTTCGCGGTGAACGTGACGGGGTAGAGCCGCGGGGGCGGAGCTCCGTAGGCCCAGACGGTTCCGTTGAGGGTCAGCACGAAGAGGCCCCCGCCGGCCAGCACCGGGCCCGTGAGGATGAGACCGGGCTGGGCCGTGATCCAGATCACCGAGCCCGTGCTCTCGTTCAGCGCGACCAGCCCGCCGTAGTAGCCACCGGCGACGTAGACGATGCCGTTCGTCGAGATCGCCGGGGACGCCACGATCGGCGACCCGAGCGCATAGCTCCACTCGGTGAGGCCATCGGTGGCGTTGAGCGCGAGGATCTCGCCCGCGGTGTTCGCCTCGATGACGAGGTCGCCGTCGATCGCCGGCGTCGCGTCGAAGGCCGCACCGGTCCCGACGTTCCAGCGCACCGTACCGTTCGCGTCGACCGCGTACGCGTTCCCGCCCTGGGTGCCGAAATAGAAGACGCCGTTCGAGTACGCCGGCGTGTTCGCCGCGATGCCGTACCCCACGCCCACTAGGTCCGACGACAACGTGCCGTTGATGGGGAGGGTCCACGCGGGAGATCCCGTCGCCTCGTTGTACGCGGACAGGATGTCGGCGTCGCAGTAGCCGAGCACCACGAGACCGTCCCCGACGCTGACGGTCCCCGCGACTTCGACGGGAAGCTGGATCGACCAGACCGTGCTGCCGTTCGTCGCCGAGTACGCGGTCAGCTCGTTGAAACCTTGCTGGACGAAGAAGACGAGCCCGTCGTCCACGGAGATCGACGCGTAGCCGAAGTCCGAAGCGAGCGTCGGGGAGCATTCGACGGTGTCGTTCCATACGGTCGTGCCGTTGCTGAGCCACTCGGCGAGGAGATTGCAGGCGCAGGAGAGTGCGCCGCAGGTGTAGCTCTCGAAGTACGTCATGGCCCCCGACACGGGGGCGAAGCCGGTGCCCAGGGACTGACTGGGCAGTTGGCTCGCGACCGTTCCGTTGCTGGCATCGAGCACGATCGGCGGCCCGCCGGGGGCTCCGTCGCCCCCGGCCTCGGTGACGAGGAGATACGGTCCGCTCACCGTGATCCCCCCGGTGCCGGGCGAGGTCGGCGTCGTCCAGCTCACCGCGTCCGTCGTGGGTCCGGGCGATGCCGCGAGGCCCGCATGGGCGCCATCCCCCTGGAACTGGCTGAAGACCACGCCTCCGGATCCGGTCGACGCGGCCGAGTCGGGACTGCTCGAGAGTTGACCGCTACCATCGTCCGACCCACGGGCCCCGGAGGCAGCGGCTACCGGGACATCGGACGGGCACGACGAGCTCGAGAGATGCCCTGAGATGCACCCGGTCGTAGGACTTGCGGGGACCTGCACCGAAGTGGGCGGCTCGGACGCATCCATCGGTGTCGAGAGTACCTGGGCCCCCATCAGCAGAGCTACGGCCACCGAGAGCCCCACGGTGAATCCCGCGACGGCGCGCGAGTGAGCGGTCAAGATCGATCCTCTCGCCCGGAGCCAGCCGCCCTGAGAAGTATCTGCCGATAGGCGCGTCCGAGGTCGCCCACCGAGGCGCCGGACTCTCCCCGTCGGCCCGGTGCCTCAGGTGGGAGCCCCGGGTTCGACCTTCGCGTCCGCGATCGCCAAGGCTCGGTCCAGGACCTCGAGCCCGTGGTCGAGCTCTTCGCGCGTCACGATGAGGGGCGGCGCGACGATCAAGTGCGAGACCCAGCCGATGCAGAACACGCCCTCCTTCATCATCGCGCCCGTGACCTGCTCGACGAGGAGGGGCCGACCGGCCATCTTGTCGTCCTCCGAGTTGAACGGCTCGCGGGTCTTCCGGTTCTTCACGAGCTCGACGGCGGCGAAGAGTCCGAGACCGCGCACCTCGCCGATCGACGGGTGACGCTCCTGCATCTCGCGGAGCCGCGCGAGAAGGTACTCGCCGTCCTTCCGGGACTTCTCGATCAGCCCCAGACGCCGGTACTCGCCGATCGCGACCGCGCCGGGCGCGAGCGTGAGCGGGTGCGCCTCGTACGTGTGGCCGTGCGGGAAGTAGGCGTTCGTGAACGTGTCGTGGATCGGCGCGGTCGTCGCGGTCAGGCCGAGCGGGATCTGGGCGCCGGTGATCCCCTTCGCGGTCGTGAGGATGTCCGGCGTCACCTTCCAGTGGTCGACCGCGAACCACTCGCCGACGCGGCCCCAGCCGCTCATCACCTCGTCCGCGATGAGGAGCACGTCGTGCTTC
>JASHUS010000238.1 GCA_030039865.1 Thermoplasmata archaeon | reverse complement strand
CAGGCCGTCGACGGCATCTCCTACACGATCCATCGCGGGCAGACCGTGGGCCTCGTCGGAGAGTCCGGTTGCGGCAAGACGACCGTCGGTCGCCTCATGATCCGGCTCATCGAGCCGAGCTCGGGCCACGTCTTCTACCGACCGCCGCCCGAGGTCTTCGCGCGACTGAACGAGCTCTACGCCGAGCTCCGGCCGTACGCGACCGGGATGAACGGCTTCGATTCGGCCCCCGCGAGCGCGAAGGCCGCCCTCAGCGAGGTCGACAAGCTCGCGGGCCAGTACTCGATCTACCGGAAGTCTCGCCGCGAGATGGCCCAGATCCGCTCGCGATTCCAGATGGTCTTCCAGGATCCGTTCAGCTCGCTCAGCCCGCGTCAGCTCGTACGGGACATCGTCGCCGAACCCCTCGAAGTGCACCACGTCGGCACGAAGAGCGAGCGCGACCAACGGGTCCTCGAGCTGCTGCGGGAGGTCGGGCTCAACCCCGAGCACATCTGGCGGTACCCGCACGAGTTCTCGGGGGGTCAGCGGCAGCGAATCTGCATCGCGCGCGCCCTCGCGCTGCGACCCGAGTTCATCGTCCTCGACGAGCCGACGAGCGCGCTCGACGTTTCGGTGCAGGCGCAGGTCCTCGGCATCCTTCAGAAGTTGAAGTCCGAGTTCAACCTCGCCTACCTGTTCATCTCGCACCACCTCTCGGTCGTCCGGGCGATCAGCGACCGGGTCGTCGTGATGTACCTCGGACGGATCACCGAGGAGGCCCCGACCGATGAGCTGTTCAGCCGCCCCCTGCACCCGTACACCCAGGCGCTCCTCTCCGCCATCCCGATCCCCGACCCGACCCTCCACCGCGAGCGGCTCGTGCTGTCGGGCGACGTGCCGAGCCCCTCCGCGCCGCCCTCGGGGTGCCGGTTCCACACGCGCTGCCCCGCGGTGATGCCGGTCTGCTCGACGGTCGACCCGCCGCTCATCGAGATCCGACCGGGCCACCTCGTCGCGTGCCATCTCTACACCGCTCCGTCGAACGGTTCGGTCGCGCCGGCGGAAGCCGGACCGACCGGGGGCTCGGCCACCGACGCGATGCCGAGCGTCACGGCGTAGGCGCCGCGGGGGGGCGCCGCCCGCTCGACAGAAGGGCTAATGGCGAGCGCCCCGTCGATTCCGGACGTGCGCGCTCCGTCGACGAGCCACCGACCGCGGAGGCCGGTTCGCCTGTCGGCGTACCAGCGGTACGCCATCCAGCGCGTCCTGCTCCTGCCCGCGCAGATCCTCCTCGTCCTGCTGATCCTGTACCTCGCGCTCTACGTGCCGAGCTCGGTCGCGCTCGGCGAGGACCAGGGGCTCCTCGGCTTCTGGACCGGCTTCTATCAGCTCGTCGTCAACGACTTCACCGGCAACTGGGGGATCTCGGTCCAGTACGGGGGCGTCACGATCGCCCAGCTCTACGCGTGGGCGATCCCCCAGTCGATCGAACTCGCGGTCATCTCCCTCGGCCTCGCGGCGGCGATCGCGTATCCGGTGAGCCTGCTGGCCGGCTGGGGCCGGCGCGCCCCGATCGACGCGACGGTCCGCGCGGCCTCCCTCTTCGGGACGTACTTCCCCGTCATCCTGGTCGGTGGCGCCGTCACGGGCGCGCTGTTCTACTGGTTCCTCCACACGTACCACGACATCCCGATCGGGATCCTCCCCAACTCGTTCTGGTGGCTCGACCAGGGCTACACGTTGCCGCCGTCGTGGGTCATCTTCGGGCAGGCGTACACCTCCCCGACCGGCTTCCCGCTCGTCGACGGCGCCCTGCACGGCGCGTGGAGCTTCGAGGAGATCGTCCTGATCAAGACCCTGATCCAGGCGGGGATCATCGCGATCGTCTACGTCTCGATCTTCCTGCGGCACTCCTTCACGATCGTCCGCGACGCGCGCGATGAGCTGTACGTCACGGCGGCACGATCGCGCGGCATCCGTGACCGAACGATCCTCTGGCGGCACACGGCCCGACGGGTCCGGCCCACGCTCCTGCTCGTCTTCGCCCTGACCCTCCCCGCCTATCTCGGTACGCAGTTCGTCGTGGAGGCCGTCTTCCAGGACTACGGCCTCGGGACGCTCGTCTTCCTGACGCTGACGGGCCAGATCCCGCCCCGCCAGACGCTCGCGCCAATCCTCGAGTCGTGGCAGGTCATGATGTTCCTGCTCGCGCTCGCGGTGCTCGTCTGGCTCCTCGCGGTCGACCTCCTCGCGCGACGGCTCGACCCCCGGCCGGTGTCCCGCGCATGATCGACGAGCAGGAGCTCCCGGACGCCGAGGAGGTCCCGGATCGGCCGCCGCGTCCCGGTCTTCGCGAGCGGCTGGCCCGTCGCCCGCTCGGGGCCGGATTCTGGTTGGGGGCCGTCATCCTCGTCGGGTACTTCGTGACCGCCGTCAGCGCGCTCGTCGTCTTCCACCCCGACCTCGAGTTCCTGCCCGTCAACCCGGCCTGGATGCCGCCGGCCCCGTTCGCGCCGGTCCTCGGTCCGTCGTCCGCGCATCCGTTCGGGGTGCTCCCGGGCCTCGGCGTCGACCTCTTCCGATCGATCTGGCAGGCGACCCCCTGGGACCTCGGGATCGTCGCGGGGATCCTCCTGTTCGACGCGGTGCTCGGCTGGTTCCTGGGCTCGATCGCCGGGATGAACGAGGGCGGGATCCTGGACGGCCTGATCAGCTGGATCGGCGACACCCTCGGCGCGATCCCGTCGTTCTTCCTCGTGGTCGGGATCTTCGCCGGGCTCAGCTTCGTCGCCCCGACCGACATCGGCCTCCCGCTGTTCATCGTCCTCTTCGGCGCCATCATCTGGCCCGCGACCGCTCGGGTGACGCGCGACCGCGCCCGGCTGGTCGCCCGACTCCCGTACGTGGAGGCGACGCGCGCGTGCGGCGGGAGCCGCCGACGGATCCTCGTGCGCCACGTGCTGCCCGGTTCGGTCTCCGCGCTGCTCGCGCAGATACCGCTCGATGTCGCGCCGATCTTCTTCGTTCTGATCGTCTTCCCGTGGTTCTGGGACTGCGGGAGCAGCGGGGCGAAGAACACCACCTCGGGCGCCGGGTACCTGCTGCCGAGCCTCCCGCCGTTCTCGCCCCTGCCGTGGCTCGATTTCCCCGAGTGGGGCAACTTCCTCGCGGTCGGGGTCTGCTACGGCCTCCCGATCTCCTCGGGGCTCGTCCAGGGAACGATCTACTGGTGGATGTTCCTCTTCCCGCTCGTCGCGATCATGGGCCTCGCCTTCGGCATCGCGCTCGTCTGCGACGGCCTCGATCGACGGCTCGCCCGGCTGCGTCGCTGAACCGTTCCCCCCGTCGGGCAGCGGCGGACGGCGAAACTTCAAGCGCAGTGGGGCGCATTCCCCGGCCGGATGTCGGGGGGCATCTACACCGACGACGTCGGCGGTCACATCGAGCCGGACGACTTCACGAGCTCGCGCGAGAAGGAGGAGAAGCAGCGCGCCCTCCACGAGCCCGGCGCGCCGTGGAAGGAGTGGCTCTACTTCACCGCCTTCAAGTGGTGGATCGGGATCGTCTTCCTGATCGTCGACTCGTGGATCGTCACGATCTTCCTCGAGGTCCGCGCGTGGGTCTACCTCGGGCTTGCAGTCGCCGGTGCGATCTACCTTGAATACCTCCTCTACGCCTACCTCTGGCGCCGACCCGATCACTCGCGGCCTCCCGAAGAGGGGGGGTTCCGTTGGCCCCCGTTCGAGATCGGGCGGTGGACGCCCGAGGCGTTCGCCGCGAGAGCGGGCACCTCGTCCGCCGCGGGGTCCGACAAGCGCTCGCCCAACCCCCGCGACTTCCTCTGAAGCGCCCGCACGGGCGGGCCACACCGCTCGGCTTGTGGGCCGAGTCTCGCGATCCGTACCGAGCGCGCCGCTCCCCGCGTGAAAGGAAAAGAAAGGGAAGGAAGGGGTTCCCAGCCCCCGGAGGGGCTGGGTGCTTCGCGGGAACCCGGTTCGCCTACGCGACTCCGTTCCCCGTGACCGACCAGAAGACCAGCTCTCCGCCGGGGAACCCGTTGAGCGAGTTCGCGTTGACCGACGCGGGGTTGATCCACGGGGCGGTCGTCAGGACCGCGTTCGACTGCTCGGTGTTGCAGTACAGGTTCAGCAGGTTGTACACCGCCGAGATCTGGTTCCACTCGACCGTTCCCTGAGCGAGGTTCAGGTTC
>JASHUS010000237.1 GCA_030039865.1 Thermoplasmata archaeon | reverse complement strand
TCGTAACCCGAGCCGAACGCCACCGAGCCGTCGCGCGGGTCGACGCTCCACGCGTCGACGAACTCCTCGGGCGCCATCTTGCGGATGAGCTCGTTGACCTCGGCGATGATCGTCGCGAAGCGCTTCTGGAGTGACTCGGGTGTGAGCTGGAGCTCCTTGATCGCGCGGTCGACCTTGTTGATGAAGAGGGTCGGCTTGACCTTCTCGCGGAGCGCCTGGCGCAGCACCGTCTCGGTCTGGGCCATGACGCCCTCGACCGCGCAGACGACGACGATCGCGCCGTCGACCGCGCGCATCGCGCGTGTGACGTCTCCGCCGAAGTCGACGTGGCCCGGCGTGTCGATGAGGTTGATCAGGTAGTTCTCCTTCTCGAACTCGTGGACGATCGTGACGTCCGCGTTGTTGATCGTGAGCAGGCGGGCCTGCTCCTGCTCGTCGAAGTTGAGGTAGAGCTGCTTACCCGCGAGCTCGTTCGAGATCATCCCGGCCGCGGCGAGGAGGTTGTCCGAGAGCGTCGTCTTGCCGTGGTGGATGTGCGCGACGATGCCGATGTTGCGGATGCGGTCGACGTTCCGCATCATCTCGGGGATGGCCTTCGCCAGTTCGCTACGAATGTGCGTCATTGTCCGAACCCTCCCGGCCGCTACCGCGCCGACTGCGCGACCCGCTCGACCTCTTCCTTCCGCCCGACCGCGAACGACGTCAGGTCGCCCTTCGCCGCGAGGCGGATCTCGTCCGCGAGGGCCGAGTAGATCGGCTTCGTGGACTTGTGAGAGGCCTGGATCGCCCCGAGGGCGATGTTACGGATCGCGACGTTGAGCCGGCGCGCCGGCGACGCGTCGACCGCGCGGGGGACCGAGATCCCGCCGAACTGGAGCCGGGTGACCTCCTCGCGGGGCGCGGCGTTCTCGACCGCGTCGACGAGCAACTGGAGGGGGTTCTTGCCCTCCTTCTGGGCGATCTCGGCGAACGCCTTGCGGATCGTCGTGAGCGCCTTCGACTTCTTCCCGGTGAACTTCCCGCCCTTCATCAGGTGGTTCGCGAGACGTTCCACGAGGTGCATGCGCGCCTTCAGGAACGGCTTGCCGGTGAGCCGCCCTTCGGTGTGCGGGGCGTAGACCGGATGGAGGTAGAGGTACGGCAGCAGCCCCGGGTCGTGGACCTCGACGCCCTCGAACGGGTACTTGCCGAAGAGGGGCGGGATCGCGAACGGCGGGGGCGGAGGCGGCTGCGGGCGCTGGACGACCGGTCCCGGCTCGTCCGCCGACGGCTCGGGCGGGAGCATCCCCTCGGGCGAGCCGCTCATCGGGTCGGCTTCTCCTTCCGGCCGCGGACGAGCTCGTCGAGCGAGACGTTGTTCACCTGAATCACCTTGTACCGGACGCCCGGGATGTCGCCGTACGAGCGGCCCATCCGGCCCCCGATCCCCTCGACCAGGACCTCGTCGTGCTCATCGATGAAGTTGATCGCCCCGTCGCCGACCGCGAACGCGGTCACCTGACGGCCGTTCTTGATGAGCTGCACCTTGATGCACTTGCGGATCGCCGAGTTCGGCTGCTTCGCCTCGACGCCGACCTTCTCGATGACGATCCCCCGGGCCTGGGGCGCCCCCTCGAGGGGGTCCGAACGCTCCTTGAGGTGGAGGGTCCGGCGCTTGTAGTATCGGTCCGACCAGCGTCGCCGCTGGCGGAGCGTGGCCAGCCGGCCCGCGGTGTTGAGTCCAGAGGGAGGGCTCATGGTGGCGAGGGGCCGAGCCACAGGGTATCCCTATTTAACTTACCCACCGTCGAGGACGGGCCGGCGGCGGCCGGGCGCCCGGACGAACCATGTGCGCTCCGACCCGGGACCTTGCGAACTCGTCCTCCGGACGGGCCGCGTGGACCGAGCTCTCGAGCGAGATCCGATCCTGTCAGCTCTGTGCGCTCGGCAAGACCCGGACGAACGCGGTCGTCTATCGCGGAGGAACGGCGCCGTGGATCGTCTTCGTCGGAGAGGCGCCCGGTGCGGCCGAGGACCGGTCCGGCCTTCCGTTCGTCGGGCGATCCGGCGCCCGGCTCGACGCCGCGATCGCTCGCCTGGGGCTGGGCAGCGAGGAGTACGGAGTGCTCAACGTGCTGAAGTGCCGACCGCCGAACAACCGTTTCGATGCCGCCGCGGCTCGCACGTGCCGACCGTACCTCGACCGACAGCTCGGCTTGCTTCGACCGCGCGTCCTGGTCCCGCTCGGCCGCCACGCGCTCCGGGCGCTCGATCCGGAAGCGCCCCCGATCCTCCGGTCGGCCGGCCGGTCGATCCGCGACGGGCCGCCGTCCATCTTTCCGCTGCTCCACCCGGCCGCCACCCTGCGCTCGCGACGATGGGCCGAGCGATGGGAGCAGGACGTCGACGCGCTCTCGCGATGGTTGCCCGGAGCGAAACCCCCTTACCGTGCGGAGGCGTGAACGGTCCCGTGCGAACGGTTGAACTGTTCCTGCTGGAAGGCTCGTACCAGTCGGTCGACGACGGCGTGGTCGTCGAGCTGTTCGGCCGGACCCGGGAGGGCACCGCGATCGTCGCGCGGTACTACGGCTTCCGTCCCTACTTCGAGATCACGGAGCCGACCGCGCAGGACCGGGAGAAGCTCGCCAAGGACCCCGAGATCATCTCGGTCGACGACCTCCCGATATGGGCGGGCGGCCGGGAGCGTCCCGCGGTCCGAGTGACGCTGCACCGTCCGTGGCTCGTCCCCCAGTACCGGGACCAGTTCCGGCGCCGAGGGGACGAGACGAGCGTCCTCGCCTGCGACATCCCGTTCGTGCACCGCTTCCTCTACGACAAGCACCTCGGGCTGACGGTGGCGTTCGAGGCGGAGGATGAGCCCGAGGACGTGCGCGCGCGCTACACGGTCCCGCAGGTCGTCCGGATCGTCACGGCGGACGGTCACGACATCCGGCCCATCGACGGTTTCCGGCCATCGCTCCGGATCCTCTCCTTCGACATCGAGAACTCGATCCGCACGCGCACGATCTACACGATCTGCGGCGTCGTCGAGGGCGGCGATGCGCCGCGCCGGTCGTTCCGGATCACCGACCCGGACGAGCGGAAGATCCTCGAGGAGTTCGTCCGCGTGGTGGTCGCGGAGGACCCCGACGTCATCACGGGCTACAACATCGGTGGCTACGACTTTCCGCTCCTCATCGAGCGCGCGGAAGCGACCGGGCTGAAGTCGCTCGCGATCGGGCGCGAGCGGTCCACCCCCCGCGAGATGGGGGAACGCCTCTGGAAGGTCGCCGGACGTGCGATCGCGGACGCGTGGTGGTCGGTCCGCCAGGAGCTCCGACCCAAGCAGGAGACGCTGCAGTTCGTCGCCCGGACATACCTCGGCGACTCGAAGCTCGACGTCGACCGACGGAACATGGACGAGGAGTGGGCGAAGGACCCCGTCCGCGTCATGGAGTACTGCGAGCACGA
>JASHUS010000236.1 GCA_030039865.1 Thermoplasmata archaeon | reverse complement strand
GTGGAGCGTGTCGTTGACGATGCTCACGTTGTTCGTGCCCGAGTCGTCGACGAAGAGCTCCCCCCGCAGGGAATCGTAGACGACGTTCCGAGGAGACGACTGAACGTTCACGGTGTACGCGACACCGAGTCCGCCGCAGCTCGCGGCGCCGTCGCAGATCGCACTGACCGTGTCCGAGTAGAAGTTCGCCTCGAAGAGCTCGTCCGTGCCCGTGTCGAAGTCCTCGCCGCGCGGGCCGCTGCCCACGTTGACCGAAGCGAGGACGAACGGTCCTCCTCCGCAGCTCATGCTCCCGTCGCACAGCACGCTGACGTTCGCGGAGCCGAAGTTGGTGACGAACACTTCGTGGGTCCGGGGATCGTAGGCGGCGTGCACGGGGTTCGCGCCCACGGCCACGGTATGCACGACGCCGAGCGTCCCTCCGCAGGCGGCGGACCCGTCGCAGATCACGCTCACGTTGTTCGAGCCCTCGTTCGCCACGAAGATCTCGTGCACGAACGGGTCGTACGTGAGCCCCCACGGATCGGAGCCCACGTCCACGGACTTCAGCACCTTGAACGTCTCGGGCGAGATTTCACTGACGTTGTCGGAATCGATGTTCGCGACGAAGATCTTGTCCCGCCCCGAATCGTAGGCCACGCCGAGCGGCGACAGGCCGACCGGGATGTTGGCGATGACCCGATCGGCACTCGCGGATACCACGCTGACATTGTTGGTGCCGCCGTTCGCTACGAACAGCTCCCCTTCCTCCGGGTCCAGGGCGATGCCGGTCGGAGCGCCTCCCACCGGGATCTCGGGCTCGAGCGGGGCGGTGACCGGGCCAGATTGCTCAGTGGTCGCCTGGGAATGCTCCGCGACGTATCCACGCAACGGGGAGGCCGAAAGGCCCCCGGACAGGCTCGCGATTGCGAGCACCGCTACGACGACGGTCGCCGTCCCGACGATGGCCCAGCGCCGGAGGCTCTCCATCTGCGACCTCTTCGGTCCAGTGCGATGCTACCGAATCCCGGAAAGCCGCCATCTGCGTTCCCCAAGTGGACTACCGATGGCACCGCAGTACTACCGCTCCCTAGGGTGCAACTCATGTTGCACCCGCTCCGGAACCCCTCGTCAAACCGAGCGTGAAATCGCAACCTTCTCCCGAGTTCAGATTTCCATAAGCTCGCGACGAATGGGGGCGATATCTCCGTAGCGCGATGATGAAAGACGACGGTGTACTGGACGGGAGGATATCATCCCTGAGCGTCGCCCCTCCGCTCTTCGAGACACGCGAGGAGCTAGACCGCGGATTCGAATCGCCGGATCGGCCCCCCGCTACTGCGGACGGTAAAGTGGCCGCGTTTGACCTTGGGCAACCCAACCGTCGGCCCTTCGGTCTTTCCATCCCCTTCGTAGTGCCTTCGAAGATTACCTTTCGGCGGGTTCTTGTTCGGGTAGCCTTATCGGAGAGAGGGCGCCAGTCCTGCCTAGCGAACGAGGGCCAGCCCAAAGGACACTTTCTCGAAGCGCGGAACAAGCCGAAGAAACAAGGCGCGGAGGTACCGGGATCGCGGGCCGTCGCGGACGTCGAAGACGCCCACTCGGTCTCCTCGTTCTAGGGGTATCCGTATTCATAGCGCTGCTACTCGCCGCCCAGTCGACTTCCGCGGCCGTCGAGTTCCCCTTCGGACCGGTCAATTCGGGAGCGTCCAACACCGCTACCCCCGCAGGCCCGCCCCGGCCCGAAACGGACACGCCGTCTCCCGTCAACCCTCTCAGTTACCAGTTCGCTATGGACGCGCCGGCCGACGGGATTGGTAGCTCCGGAGTGGTGGTTCCGTCCGCGGGAGACCTCGTCAACTACACCCTGACCTACGATCCGAACAGCAATTCGGTCGAATCCACAGTCACGGACACGACGAGCGGCGCGTCGACGTCGGTGGAGTACGCGATCACGGGACCGTTCGCAGGCGCGACGCCGGGCGACTATCTTTTCGGAGTCGGATCGGAGACCGGAGGCGCTTACGCGAACTGGACGGCGAAGGACATCTACCTCACCGGTTTGGATGGGGTGACCACCACGATCCTATCGAGCGCACCGAACCCGATCGAGCACGTCCCGATCGAAGTGAGCGGTTCGCAGACGCCGGTCTTCGACGCATCGACCGGCGCGCTCGAGCTGATTCCGTCGCCCGCGATGAGTCTCTACGGCCTGGGCGTATTCGACTACGACTACGGTGGCGGCAACCTCTCGATGACCCTGCTCGCGAACTACACCGTCTCCAGCGGCTTTCCGTCCGACGGACTCAATCTTTACCTCTTCATGAGCCCCGATCTCGTGAGCTCGTTTCCGCCGAACGGCGTCCTCAGCGAACCTCCCTCGAGCACCTATCTCCCGGTGTCCAACGAGTACCATGTCTATCCCATCTCGGGAAACATCGGGTTTCCCCAGGCGTCGGCCCCGTACTTCACGTTGCAGTGGGACCCCGCGTGGTACGATTACTACGACACACCGGAGTTCAGCGTCTGGGAACCCTACGCGACGGGCACGTACGTCTCCTCCCTGTCAGTCGCCCCCTCGACCGTCGCGGTGGGCCACCCCGCCACGCTGCGGACCGTGTTCGCCGGATCGCCTCTCAATGAGAGCTTCTACTACGGAGGGTTGCCGGCAGGCTG
>JASHUS010000235.1 GCA_030039865.1 Thermoplasmata archaeon | reverse complement strand
CCGCCGGCCGACTCCGTAGAGCAGCCGTCGGCACCGGGCGCGCAGCTCGTCGAGGCGACCCGGGTCGCGCACCGCCTCGGCCGCACCGAGCGCGGCGTCGACCATGATCTCCTCGACCTCCGCGAGGCTCGGGGCCGGCGCGACGTACTCCCCGAGCGTCGCGACGCGGCGGCGCAACTCCGTCGGCCACGCGCTCGTGTCGGTCGTGACGTTGACGCCGATCCCCGCGACCGCGGCCGACCCGAGCCGGGGCGAGGCGACCTGGTCGATGAGGATGCCCGAGAGCTTGCGGCTCGGTCCCCGCCCGTCCACGACCAGGAGATCGTTCGGCCACTTCAGCGCGAGGGGGACCGAGTACCGATCGCCGAGTGCGTCGGCGAGCCCGGCCCCGATGCCGAGCGGCAGGAGGCCCGCGGCCTCGCGAGGAGCGGCGAGCACGATCGAGAGGTAGACCCCGCCGTCGGGGGATTCCCATCGATGATCGAGGCGACCGCGGCCCTGGCGCTGGCGCGCGGCGACGACCCGGGTACCTTCGTCCGCCCCGGTCCGCGCGAGCTCGAGCGCGCGGTCCTGCGTCGAGTCGATCTCCTCGTGCCACTCGCGCGCGACCGTCACCCGCGGGGCCTCGGCCCCGGGGGAGGAGGGTCCGCGTTAAGGCTTTGGCCGCGCGGTCGACGGCCGTCCGCGATGGTCTCCGTCGAAGAGCTGCTGCGCGGCATCGCGCCCGACGCCGAGCGGGAGATCCAGCAGCGCCTGACCGGTTTCCTCGGCGGCTTCGTGCGGGCGTACCTGCCCCAGACCTGGGAGTTCCGGACCGAGGAGGGGACGGCCTCGCTCGCCGTCGACGCCGCGGGGCACGTCACGGTGCAGCCGGGCGCCGCCGCCGCCCCCGACGTGACGATCGAGGTCGGCTTCGAGCGGCTGCGCACGGGTCTCACGACGCGCCGCAAGGAATCGACCGCCCCGGGGCCCCTCAACGTCATCCCTCACACGGCGAAGGGCCGGACGGCGTTCGACTACCTGCGGGGCCGGCTGGGCCTCTAGGGAGGCCCCGGCGCCGGCTCAGCCGAGATCGCGGAGCCGGCGGACCATCTTGACGACGGCCCGCACGGCGTTCCCCGCGTTCTCGATCCGGTCCTGCGCCTGGAGCCGGGTCTCCCCGGGCCCCGAGATCCCGAGGCCGACCGGCTTCCCGTAGTCGACCGAGAGGTCGGCGAGCTTGCGCGCCGCCTGGTTCATGACGACCTCGTCGTGGTTCGTCTCCCCCTCGATGACGGCGCCGAGCGCGACGACCGCGTCGACGTCCGAGCGCGCGAGCAGGACCTTCGCCGCGAGCGGGACGTCGTAGACGCCCGGGGTCTTCACGACCGGTCCGAGCGTCGCGCCCAGGAACGCGACCTCCTCCTTGGCGCGCTCGACCATGAGCAGCGTCACGTCGTAGTTGAACTCGCTCGCGACGATCGCCACGCGGATCCCGTTCCCCTCGCCCGTTCTCTTCGGCATCGTGTTCGTTCCTCGCTTCCTCGTTGTTCGAGCGTCCGACTAGTGCGTCCGCCGCACGGGGCCCGCGTCGGCGAACCCCTGCCGCAGTCCCTCGCCGGCGTGCCGGGCGAGGTCGCGGGGGCGGAACAGGAGGGCGTAGGCGTTGACGGCGTGCTCTTCGGCCCGCCGCCGCGCGAGCTCCGCGAGCTCGGCGGGACCGTTCGCTTCGCCCTCGTGGACGAAGCACTCCAAGATCGGCTTCGACTCGAGGACGCCGGCCATCATGAGGCCCATCGAGGCGACCTGCGCCGAGGACCGGTCGAGCTCGGCCGGGCCGGGCATGCCGAGCGCGAGGCAGAGGTCGACGTGGTCCTCCCGGAAGAGGCGCCGGCAGGCGACGGGCAGGTCCTTGGTCCCGGGGACGGTCCGGCGGACGATGCGGAAGCCGGTCCCCTGCTCCTCGAGCGCGCGGATCGCGTAGCGGGCCATGTCGACCCGCGCGAACGTCGTGTCGGCCACGCCGACCTTCCTCACGTCTTCGCCTCCCGCGCGGCGCGCTCGGCGATCCGCTCGACGATCCGGCGCGTCGCGAGCTCGTCGTGCGGCCGGGGCCCGATGCGGACCACCCGCACGGGCACGCCGCGCCGGGCGCACTCGCGCTCGATCTCCTCGACGTTCCAGACCTGGTCGTAGCCGAGCGCGATGATCTGGGGCTTCTCCGCGACGACCGTCTCGTAGATGTCGGTCGTCGAGCCGAGGATCGCGCGGTCGACCGGCTTCAGCGACTCGACCATCTCGCGCCGCAGCTGCTCCGGGACGTACGGGTCGTGCTTCAGTCGCCGCGCCGTCTGGTCCCGCGCGACGACGACGACGAGCTCGTCGCCGAGCTTCCGCGCCTCGGCGAGGAAGTAGAGGTGGCCGGGGTGGAGGAGGTCGAAGACCCCCGTCGCCATCACGCGGACGACCATGCCCGCCACGCCTCGACGAGGGTTCGTCCTTCCAGAAACGGCCAGCCGTGCGCGAGCGCGTACTCGCGCGCCGCCTCGGGCGACCGGGCGCCGCCCGAGTCCCCGAGCATCTCGCAGACCGTGACGGACTCCGAGAGACCCGTCATCCGGGCGAGCGAGACGGAAAGTTCCGTATGACCCTTCCGCTGGGCGAGGAGTCCGGGCGCGGCGTAGATGATCGGGAGGTGGCCGGGCGCGCTGAACTCGCCGGCGAAGCGGGCCCGCAGCTCGGGGTCGGAGAGCTTCGGCGCGTCGCGCGCGAGCTCGCCGATCGCCCGGACCGCGACCGCCCGGTCGTTGTCGGGGATCCCCGTGTACGTCGCGCGGTGGTGCACGTGGACGCCGAACGGGCTCCTGCGATCGTAGCGGAGCTCCTCGCGCGCGAGCGCAGCCGTGATGGGAAAGCGCGGCGCTGCGGCGGCGAGCATCTCGGAGTAGAACGGGAGGCCGAGGCGCGCGCGCAGCTCCTCCGAGATCGCCGTGCAGATCCAGCCCCCGGCGTCCTGGCGGAGCAGGCGGATGAGCTCGGGCGTCGCGCGCTCGCTCAGGATCACGAGATCCGTCTCGCCCTCGCGGTCCCGGGCGTCGAAGATCAGGACGGGTTCGCCCGCGTCGAGCGAGCGGCCGGCGGCGCGCAGCTCCTCGGGGACGGCTCGGGCGCGGGCGGGGGAGAGCATCGGGGTACCGAGTCCGGGCCGCGGTAATAAGTCAGTGGTAACTACTCAAAAATGGGTAAGATGGCCCGATTCGGTCGGAGGAAGGAGGCACGCGTCCCAGTGCTCGGTCCGCGACCTCGAGAACGCGACCGATCGGTCGGCGTTCTTAGGAGGTGATCCATCTGCAGGTTCCCCTACAGATACCTTGTTACGACTTAGTCCCCCTTGCTGAACCGAAGTTCGAGCGACCCGGAGAGGCCACCCTCACTCCGACCCAACTCGGATGACTTGACGGGCGGTGTGTGCAAAGAGCAGGGGCACATTCACCGCGGGATGTTGACCCGCGATTACTACGGAATCCATTTTCATGAGGGCGAGTTACAGCCCTCAATCCAGACTACGATGGGGTTTCAGGATTGCCT
>JASHUS010000234.1 GCA_030039865.1 Thermoplasmata archaeon | reverse complement strand
GCCGGCGCTGTCTGCCCACTACATCGGGCTCGACTTCGACGAACTTCGCGACGCGCTCGATCGACTGGGGACGTACATCGATCTCACCGGCCGCCGCCACGGAGCGTCGTCGGTTCGAGTCGGTTCGCGCGGGGGGCTACGGGTCCAGCGGCGGTCGGCGTGACTCCGGCGAGCCGATCGGGACGCGCGCGAGGCGTTGGCGATACGCGCGTCGGAACTGGAGGTAGAGAAAGAGCGGCGTGGCGAGTCGGGAGACCGTATGACCCTCGTACGTCAGGACGTAGGCCACCCGGGGGGGTCGAGAGTTGACGACCGAGCGCTCCACGAATCCGAGCGCCTGTAGCGCCTTGAGCCGCTGCGACAGCACCCGACTGCTGATGCCCTCGAGACGTCGACGCAGATCCGCGAATCCCATCGTGCGCTCGTGGTAGAGCAGCACCATCGTCTCGAGGCTCCACTTCGAGAAGACCGTGCGCGCGATCTCGAGGTTGAGCCGGGCGGACTCCGCCGTCCCACTGGGGGCCCGGAGCCCGGCATTGCCGAGGATATCATCGCGGAAGAGCGCCGACTCCTTCGCGAACGTCCGGAACTTCTCCTCGAGCTTTCCCAGCTGTTCGGTTGTCGGCCAGCGTGGGTTGACGGAGAGAACAGGCTCGCGACGGCCCACCGGCGCCGGGGTCACCGGCGCCTCGGCCCGATGGGTGGTCGATCCTCCGATCCCACCGGGGCGGCCCGGCAGATCGTGGGGCGCCGCCGAGGCAAGCCCGCGCTCCGGGGAGCGGTAATAAAACGCATACCGCACTGTGCGAGAGGCCCCGCGTCTTATCAGATTGGGGGTCGCGAGCCGTTCCACCCTTCCCGCGACGAGTGCCGCGGTCGCGCGCGTCGGCGGTCTCGGGCGGGAAGGGGTTTTCGTGGCCGATCGCGCTCGGCCCGGGCCGTGCGGTCGGGACCGGCCGACGGTTCAACTTCCGAAATAGCCGGCTCCGTCCATGTCGTCGAGGAGCACGGGGTGGGTGGGCTGCCAACCGAGCGTGGCGCGGGTCCACTCACTCGAAGTCGGCGAGTCCCGCGACGCGAACACCGCGAAATTCCCGAAGTGTTGCTGCGCTTCCGCGGGCGTCAGGCTCACGACGGGAACGCGGAGCCGGCGGCCGATGACCGTGGCGATGTCCTTCAGGGGAACGCCGGTCTCGGCGATCGCATGGTAGGCCGTCGCGGCCGTTCCCTTCTCCAGTGCGAGCCGGAACGCCCGCGCCGCGTCCAGCCGGTGGACCGCGGGCCAGCGATTGAGTCCGTCACCCACGTAGGCCGCCTTGCCCGATTGCCGGGCGAAGTCGATCAGACGGGGCACGAAGCCGTGGTCGCCGTCGCCGTGGACGGAGTTGGGGAGACGGACGAGGCGGGCGTTGACGCCGTGCGCCGCCAGTTCTCGTGCCGTGGTCTCGGACGCCCGCGGGTAGGCGGGAGTAGGCGGGACGGGCGGGTCCTGTTCCACCGCCGCGGCCCCGGTCCGCTGGACGGCAGCACCGGTGGTCACCACGAACGGACGGTCGCTGCCCTGGAGCGCGGCCCCGATCGCGGCGATCGCCGCGCGATCGACCGCGCAGCATTCCTGGAACCGTGCGAAGTCGTGGATGAAGCCGGTGTGGATCACGGCGTCCGCCGCCTCCGCACCGCGGCGCAGGCTCTCGAGATCCTCGAGCGACCCGCGCTGTACGGTGGCTCCCGCGGCCGTTAGCGAGGCGGCGGCGGAATCCGAACGCGCGAGACCGAGCACCTCGTGACCGTTCCCGATCAGCTCCCCGACGACCGCCGATCCGACAAACCCTGTGGCTCCTGTTACGAAGACGCGCATGGCACATCCCTCGGCGGAGGCTACGGTCGAGCCGGGCCAATAGCGTTCTAGCGGATATGCTCGCTAGGTCGAAAGCGGTTTACGGGCCGCGGCGTTGCCCCGGTCATGCGGCGTCTGCGAGTCGAGTTGCCCTTGGATGACTTCGTGCGGCTCAAGGGGGGCGGTGGCGGGTTCTACCGGGCCCTCGAGTCCTTTGTCGTGCTGCAAACGCTCCGCGCCGGCCCCGAGGGGGCCACTTCGATCGTGCGGATCCGGCCCAAGGATCCGTCCGTCCGGTTCGAGACGATCGCTCGGATGATAATGGGCGCCCTGCAGCTGCTGGATCGCGAGGACGGGACGTACACCTGTCTGATGAAGATCCGGCCGAGCTCGGAGATCCGCCGGCAGCTCGGCCTCAAGCAGAACCCCGGGTTCCTCGTGCCCCCGCTCGAAGTCGAGAACGAGCGCGCGAGGATCACGTTCGTGGGAAGCGCCTCGGACATCGCGCGATTTCTCGCCTCCCTGCGCTCGCGCGGATACCGTCACCGCGTCGTCTCCATCTCGGACTATCGGCTCGCCCCGAATTCTCCGCTCAACGCGCTCACGGACAAACAGCGCCGCGTCGTCTGCGCGGCGTACGAGGAGGGCTACTACGATCGGCCTCGGCGCGTGAGTTCGAAGGCACTGGCGGGCCGGCTCGGGCTGTCCAGCTCGACCTTCGTGAACCACCGGCTGAAGGCCGAGCGGCGGCTCCTGGGCGCCATCCTCGGTCAGGAACCGTCGGCCCGGGGCGGCCCGGCCCTACTGTCCCGCTAGGAGCCCGAGACCGGCCAGCATCTGGCGGGCCGCGTCCTCGACCTTTGGGACTGGGCCGAAGAGCTCGGCCTGCCGACTCGTGTCGGCGACGTACTTGCCCGTCTGGAAGAACCGGAACATCGCCATCATATCGTCGTTGGGCGGGCCCCGTCCTCCCGCCGCGGAGGCCGGGTGCATCGGGCGTCCCAGGACCTGGCCGATCAGCGCCACGTACTCCGGCCCGGAAAGGGCCCGGTCGCAACCGAGGTCGATCTTCTGCCCGAGCGCCCGTGGCTCGTCGACGGCCAAGGCGATAGCGCGGGCGACCTCGCTGGGCGCGATGTACGTGATCCGAACTCCTTCGGGGGTCATCGCGAACACTTCTCCCTTCTCGAGCCC
>JASHUS010000233.1 GCA_030039865.1 Thermoplasmata archaeon | reverse complement strand
ACCTGCTCGCGAACGCCGAGGGTTCCGGCGGCAACGTGCTGCAATCGGTCGGGACGACGTTCAACAACGCGATCGTGTTCAACGCCTGGGGGATCGACCTCTGGGGCGCGGAGTGGACGAACATCACGAACTACTTCGTCCAGGCGACGCCCGGCTACTACGATCTGGCCTCGGTCTTCTACGGATCGGGCAATACGACGGTCACGGGCTTCACGATGCTCTACTACGAGGAGGGCATCATCAGCCAGGGCGGCTGGGACAACAGCTTCACCGCCACGAAGCTCGTCGGCGACGACATCGGGATCATCCTGGTCGGCGAGGTCGGAGACTCGGTGACGGGCGGGACGGCGACCTCCTCGCTCGGCGTGGTGGGCGCGGTCGGCGTCCAGGCGACGACCATCTCGGACATCTCCTACACGAACTCGAGCAATACGTACGAGGGCGCGGGGGTCATCCTGGAGGGCAGCAGCTCGGTCACGGTCTCGGGCGTCACCGTCGGCAACTACAGCATCGGCGTGATCGGCGAGGACGTCAGCGGCGCCACGATCACCGGCGTGACGGTGTTCGGCGGCTCGATCGGGGTCGGCCTGGTCGACTACTCCACGTATGACACGGTGAAGGGCGTCACGGCCACCGCGGCGACCGCGGTCAGCCCCTGGCTCGGCACGGAGTACTTCGGCGCGCCCACGGCGGCCGTCGTGACGGAGTACGTCTCCACGCTCACGATCGCCAACGTGAACACCACGAACTATCCGACCGCGTACTTCGACGAGGAGTCGAGCGGACTCACGGTCGGGCCGATCAACGCGACGGGCGACGTCTACGGGCTCATCCTGAACGGCACGTACTCGAGCGTCTTCACGGGCATCGACGCGTACCAGGACTACCAGGGCGCGCTCGTTGAGGACGGCGCGGACGACAACGTGTTCACGGCGGGCTCGTTCGTCGACGACACGAGCTACGGGATCGTCTTCGCGGGCGGTGGCGAGGTCGGCTACGCCGAATACAACACGGTCTACGCCAATTCGTTCATCGGGGACAACGGCGCCACCGACACGTACAACGCGGCCCACATCCAGGCGGCGTCGAGCGGGTACAACTACTTCGACCTCTGCGAACTCTACGGCACCAACGGGTGCGTGGTCGGCTCGGGCAACTACTGGGCGGACTGGCACACGTACGGGTCGAACGGGTACCTCGCGCCGTACATCGTCTCGGGCTACACGATCGACTACTTCCCGATCGGGCCGCAGGAGACGTTCTCCGTGACGTTCACGGAGAGCGGGCTCTCCTCGGGGACGAACTGGTCCGTGACGTTCAACGGCGTCACGCACAGCTCGACCACGAACACCATCGCCTTCTCGGCCCCGATGGGCTCGTGGGGGTACACGGTGAACGGGGTCTCGGGGTACCAGCTGCAGTCTGGCCCCACCGGGACCGTGACGATGACGGGCAGCCCCGTGACCATCGCCGTGGTGTACACCTCGACCTCCGCGCTCGCGACGCAGAACACGGTCAACGGGTACTTCGCCCTCGCGCTCGCCATCGCGGTGATCGCGCTGGTCGTGGCCCTGATCGCGTTCCTGATGCACCGGCGCGGTGGCAAGAAGTCGGAACCCGCGAGCTCCCCGCCCCAGGCGTGGACGCCACCCGCGGGGGCTTCCTCGAGCGGATCTGCGGCGGGCGGGGGGTCGTCCCCACCGAGCGGTGCGAGCGGAGCGTCGTGGAGCGAGGGCTCGGGTGCCGGGTCCCCGCCGAGCAGCTAGGCCGACGAACTCGTACCGAATCGAACCCTTTCGCTCTCCCGAGCCCTTCGGGGCTCGGGGCCTTCTCTTTTTCACTCGGGGAGTATCCTGAGGCGCGTCCCTCGCGGGTGCTCGGGGACGCTCACGCTTAATTGACCGGGAGTATCCTTAGGGCGTGGGTTCCGGCCGACGCCTCGCCGCGGTGATGTTCACCGACACGGTCGGCTTCACTTCCTCGACGCAGTCGAACGAAGGGCGGTCCCTGGACCTGCTCCGCCAACAGGCCGAGCTGCAGCGATCGCTCTGGGCGATCCATCAGGGTCGGGAGATCAAGTCCACGGGCGATGGCTTCCTCGTGGAGTTCGATAGCGCCCTCAAGGCCGTCCAGTGCGCGATCAACATCCAGCGCCGGATCTTCGAGCGGAACACGGAGGGGAATCTCACCCCGATCAAGATCCGGATCGGGGTCCACCTCGGGGACGTGGTCCAGAACGGGACCGACATACTCGGGGACGCGGTCAACATCGCCGCGCGGATCGAACCCCTCGCCGAGGCGGGCGGCATCTGTGTCTCGGGGGCGGTCTACGAGCAGGTCCGGAGCAAGGTTCCCGACAAGTTCCAGAAGCTCGAGGCGAAGTCGTTGAAGGGGATCGAGGCCCCGATCGACGTCTACCGGGTCGTGCTCCCGTGGGCCGGGAACGGTCAGGCGGAGAGCTCGGGGCCGGCCGACCGCAGTCGGATCGCCGTGCTGCCGTTCGCCAACATCAGCCCGGATTCGGCGGACGAGTACTTCGCGGACGGGCTGACGGAGGAGCTGATCGCGAATCTCTCGCTCGTCCCGGGGCTCAAGGTCATCGCGCGGACGTCGGTCATCGGCTATCGGAAGACCGAGAAGACGGTCGCGACCATCGGCCGGGAGCTCGGCGTCGGGACCATCGTGGAAGGCAGCGTGCGGCGGGCGGCCAAACGGATCCGGGTGACGGTCCAGGTCATCGACGTCGGCACCGAGGAGCACCTGTGGACGGCGAAGTACGACGACGACCTCGACGACATCTTCGCCGTCCAGAGCGACATCGCCTCCAAGGTCGTCACGTCCCTGCCGGGTAGCCTCGAGAAGTCGAAGCCCGCGGTACCGGGGCTCGAGAAGCCGGCCGAGACCGAGGCCTATCTCCTCTACCTTCGAGGCCAGTCGCTGATGTGGAAGCAGGACGAGGGCTCGCTCCGTCAGTCGATCGAGCACTTCGAGAGGGCGGTCAAGATCGACCCGACCTTCGCGAGGGCCCACGCGGGCCTCGCCCGGGCGTACATCGGGCTCGGGTCGGAAGGCTACATACCGTGGATGGAGTCGATCCGGCGGGGCATCGTGGAAGCCGAGAAGGCGATCCTGATCGATCCGGAGCTCGCCGAAGCGCATGGGGCCCGCGCCGAGCTCGCCTTCATGGGGGACGACCTCGCCGACGTGTTCTTCCGCGAGGTCCACCGGGCCCTCGAACTGAACCCCAACCTCGCGCAAGCGCACTCCATGATGAGCGCCCTGGCCGGCACGCTGGGCATCGCGGAGTCCTACGTCCTCCAGGCGGAGGAGGCCTTCCACCTCGATCCCCTCTCCACCCAGGTGATCCGGTCCCTCGGCAACGCCTACTTCTTCACCGGTCGGATGGACGAGGCGGTCGCCCACTGGCAGAGCAATCTCGAGCGGAACCCGAGCGACTGTCAGCGGGGGCTCGCGGACTACTACATGCTCAAGAGGGACTTCCCTGCGGCGGAGCGCGTCGTGCTGGAACTGGAGCGATCGAACCCCACGGGCGACCTGGCCCTGCTGTGTCGGGGGTGCCTCGCGGCGCTCCAAGGGGATCGCGATCGAGCCCTGAAATGTATCGCGAAGCTGAAGGAAAGCCAGCGCGAGGGTTTCGCGCGCCAATCCTCGATCGGATTCATCTACCACGCCCTCGGTGACCTCGATCGATTCTTCGAGATCATGGACATCGCCGCGCGGGACCACACCTTGCAGATGTTGCGGCTTCGGTTCTCCCCTCTCTTCGTCGACGCGCGGCGCGACGTGCGATTCATCGACCTCCTGGCCCGCTACGCGTCGCCCCCCTCCCCGACGAAGTAGCCGGGCGCGGGCCGACCGGAGGCGCTCCACCGCTCGATCGCAGGTCGATCTCGTCCGATACGGCACAACGCACAAGAAGGCGGAGCGGGTCGGTGAGACCGGATGCCCGCGCTGACCGAGCCGATGATGACCCTGATCCGCTCGCAGCGGCTCGGCTACGTCGCGACGGTCACCCCCGCGGGCCTGCCGAAGGTCTCCCCGAAGGGATCCCTCACCGTCTGGGACGCCGACCACTTGGTATTCGCGGACATCGACTCGCCGAACACGGTGCGGAACCTCAGCGAGAACCCGAACACGGAGATCAACGTGGTCGATCCGTTCACTCGGAAGGGGTATCGATTCACGGGCAAGGCCACCGTGCTCCACGGCGGGGAGCTCTACTTCAAGGTCCTCGACCACTACAAGAAGGAAGGATCGGACGTCCGGCGGGTTCGCTCGATCGTCATGGTCGAGGTGAGCCAGGCGCTTCCCCTGACCTCGCCCGCGTACGTCCAGGGGTTCAGCGAGGAGGAGGTCCGGCGTCTCTGGGAGGAGTTCCATACCCGTCTCGAGAAGAAGACCGTGCTCGACCTCACACCGCCCTGCGATTTCTGACGCCCGGGCGAACGTGTCAGCGCTGCTCGGAACGAACGCGCCATTCGACTCGAACCTCGTCGCGCTCTTCGAGGTCGCGCTCGGGATCGTGCTCATTGCGGGGATGTTCCTCGTTCGGGCGGGCCACGTTCGAGCCCACGCGTACATCCAGACCTCCGTCGTCCTGGTCAATCTCCCGGTAGTCCTGCTCTGGATGGTCCCGTCCTATCTCACTTACGTCCTGCCGGGCCTTACGACGGACTTCTCCAAGCCCTTCTACTGGGTCCCGACGCTCATGCTCGTCGTGGGGGCGGCCGCCGAGGGATTGGGCGTCTACGTGGCCCTGGTCGCGGGCACGAACCGGATCCCCGAACGATTTCGCTTCCGGCGGTACAAGCTCTGGATGCGGGCCGTCCTCGGACTCTGGTGGTCCGTCGTGATCGTCGGCCTCCTCACCTACTATGTCTGGTACGTTTCCTCGACCGGGTCACTGTGAGCCGGAAGGCAGATGAGGGGGTGCAATCTCCAATGCACGCTATCTCTCGCTGGGATGCCGAATGGGGCTCGCGAGATC
>JASHUS010000025.1 GCA_030039865.1 Thermoplasmata archaeon | reverse complement strand
ATCCCGAACGTCGTCTTCCGCCCGGGTCGGGTCGGCGTGATCTCGAGGAGCGGGACGCTCACCTACGAGATTGTCAACGGGATCAAGGAGCGCGGACTCGGCCAGTCCACCTGCATCGGTCTCGGAGGCGACCCCGTCGTCGGGACCTCGTTCGTCGACGCGTTGCCGTTCTTCGAGCAGGACCCCGACACCGACCTCCTCGTCCTGGTCGGTGAGATCGGCGGCACCGCCGAGGAGGACGCGGCGGAGTACATCCACCACCACTTCACGAAGCCGGTCGTCGCCTACATCGCGGGACGCAGCGCCCCGCCAGGAAAGCGCATGGGTCACGCGGGCGCGATCATCTCGCGGGGCAAGGGCACGGCCGAGACCAAGCTCGCCGCGCTGCAGGCGGCCGGCGCCCGCGTCGCGCAGTTCCCCTACGAGATCCCTGACCTGGTCGCCGAGATCGCGGCCCGGTCGGCGCGTCGATGAGCCCGGGGGACTCGCCCGCCGAGGCGTGCGCCGTCCCGGGATGCGGCGCGGAGGCGGTCCGTTCGCTCGCGTTGGCGGAGGCCCGGAAGGCCTTCGCCGGTCTTCCCGAAAAGGGCCGCCGGGCGCCGCTCTGCCGTGATCACTATCGCGAGTGGAAGAAGGCGACAAAGGAGTCCCGGCAGCTCGACGGGCTCGGTTGGTAGGTCCCGTACCGAGCCGCCGGAAGGGGTTGACTACTGCTTGCGCATCTTCTGCGCCCTCATGCGGCGGCGCATCCGCTTCTTGCGCCACTTCCAACGCATGTGGCCGCGCTTTTTCCAAACCCGCGAGGAACGTTTCATTCCGAGGACCGAACGCGCGGCGGTACGGGTAACCGTTTAAAAGCGTTACCAGAGAAACGCCCCTTCCACCGGCGAGAGGCGGCCCACAACCTAACTATCGGGGCACTCCTCCCGGGTCGATGCTCACGGCCGCGGACCTCGAGATCAACGTCCTCGAGTTTCGGCAGCGGTCGTTCCAGTTCGAGCGGCTCGCCGATTTCGAGGGGACGGACTACGCCGTCTTCTCGCGCACGGAGACCGAGAGTGAGAGCCAGTTCCGGCCGAAGCTCGTCCACCTGAAGCTCGTGGCGCCCCAGCGCTGGGTCGTCTACGACGAGCCGAACGACCTGCTCGCCCTCGCCAAGGACGGGGCGACCGTGCCGGTACGCCTGACGGAACCGGTGGTGGAGGTCCGCGCGGAGCGCACGGAGTTCCGCGAGCAGGGGATCGACTGGCGCCGGGCCGAGGGGCCCGGCGGCAACCTCGTCTATGTCCCTGCCGAACTCGCGGCGACGGTGCTCACCGACGCGGGCTACGCCGCGCTGGGTCTTACCTAGGCCGAGCCGGCCGCGGGCGCTGCGGGGTCCCCGGTCGGGGTGCGGAGCACCCGATCGATCACGCCCGCGATGATCGCGCCCACGATCGGCGCGACCCAGAAGATCCAGTCCTGCTGGATCGCCCACTGGTCACCCGAGAAGTACGCGGAGAGGATCGCGGGGGCGAAGCTGCGGGCGGGGTTGGCCGATGCCCCGTCCGCCGGGATCGCGACCAGGTTGACCATCAGGATCACGAGGCCGATCGCGATCGGGGCGAGGTTCTTCGCGAAGCTCTCCGTCCGCGTCGTGAACAGGACGACCAGGACGAGGACGAACGTGATCACGACCTCGAGGAGGAAGACGGAACCGACGGAGTAGAGGTAGGGGGAGCCGTTGCCCGAGTATCCCTGCGCCGCGAGCGCGACCGTCGAACCGGTCGCGATGCTCCAGACGCCCGAGTAGCCGTACGCGACGCCCGCCACCGCCGCGACCGCGACGATCGCGCCCGCCAACTGCGCGACGATGTAGGGGACGACGTCCTTCGCCTTGAAGCGGCCCGCGACGAGGAAGCCGATGGTGACCGCGGGGTTGATGTGGGCCCCCGAGATGTCGCCGAATACGTAGATCGCGGCGATCGCGCCGAACCCGATCGAAAGGCTCGCGAGCGTGACGCGAGCCGCGGGGTCGAATCCCCCGTAGCCGACCGTGAAGATCACACCGCCGGTGATCGAGAAGAGCAGAACGAACGTTCCCAAGAATTCGCCGAGGTACTTCTGGCCGGCCGACCACGTCATCGCCGCGGGACCGCCCTAAGGACGTAAAAAATCCTTCGGCCCAAGCGTACGGACCCTACAGGATGCCCATCTCGGTCAACTTCTCGGGCAGATAGTGATCCGTGACGTAGTTGAGGCCGTACTTCGCGAGCGACTGCTGCTCCGCCTTCTTCCCGTTCTTCAGCATCAGCTCGATCTCGCTCCGCCACTCCGCGGTCCCGAACCGGGGGTCGGTCAGCTCGGCCTGGAGGGCCCGGACGTCCTGGTCGGTCAGCGTGTCGGACGGGAGCTCGTAGTTCTCGATGTCGGACGCGGTCACGCCAAGGAACTCGGCGCTCGGCGTCGCGAGGTAGCTCGAGAGATGCGCGGTCTTGATCGCGCCGTACGCGACGCTCGCGTAGATGCGGAACGACCAGGGGTCGCCGTCCGTGAAGACCACGACGGGGAGCTTCAGCTCCTCGGTGATCCGCTTCAAGAAACGGCGCGTCGAGCGGGCCGGCTGGCCCTTCAGGTGGACCAGGATCGCCTTCTGCTTCTCGTCGAAGTTGTTCTCGGCGAGGCGGTCGACCATCCCGCCGCACTCGATCGCGATGACGAACTTCGCGTTCGTCCCCACGAACTGGATCTTCTCCTTCTCGACGTTGAAGGGGAGGGAGTAGCCGCCGTCGCCGACGTCGTCTCGACAGTTGATCCGCTTGACGACCCCCTTGCGGTTCCGCTCCTTGATCGTCACGTCGCCGATGACCGACGCCCCGTTCTCCTCGGGGTGGAGCCGGAAGTCCTCCCGCAGGCGCTCGCACATCACCTCGAGGTCCTCGATCAAGAGGTTCGACTCGTCCTCGCTGTGGAACTTGGCGTCCTCCCAGCCCTCGCTGATGTAGTAGAGCTCGCGCAGGGTCGACGTCTTCCGGTCGTCCGCCATCTCGTTGATGAAGTCGACGAGATAGAACGTTCGGAGCAGCATGAGCGCCCCGTCGAGCTTGCGGGCGCTCCTCGTGCCGAGCGCCTTCCCGAGCTTCCAGACCCCCTCGCGCGACTGGAAGACCATGTTCTGCTTCGTCCGGAGCGGGAGCCGCATGCGGGGGATCTCGCCGTCGGCGAGCTGGCCGTAGATCTGCTGGGCGAGGCCGCGCGTGGGCGCGAGCGCGTCCGCCCGGATCGGCGGCAGGTCGGCGTCACTCTTCTTCTCGGATCTTGGC
>JASHUS010000232.1 GCA_030039865.1 Thermoplasmata archaeon | reverse complement strand
CCCGTGTCGAGGACGGCTTCTTCCGTGCCGTGCGACTTGGCGCGCAGGCCGGCGAGGTACGCCGTGAGGTACGCCGCCGGGGTGGAACCGGAGCTCACGCGCGGGAACGCGATCCCCTTCAGCTCGGTCGACTCGGCCGAGGCGAGGATCCGGTCGCCGACGGGGTCGAAGGCGACGATCGCGACCCGGACGCGCCGGTCGGAGAGGCGGACGACCGCGCGCGGGAGGTCGGACTTGAGCAGCCGCAGGCGGACCCGGTAGTCGGTCCGGCCCTCGCGACGTCGACGGAAATGCACGCGGTAGCGCGGTCCCGTGCTCATGCCCGCGCCTCCGGTAGGTGCCCGGCCAGTCGGAGATTCACCAGGAGGTGCGCGCGGCTGCGGAACATCCCGCCCTTCGCGCGCCGGTAGAACTCCCGATAGATCGCCGGGGAGATCTGCTTGCTCGAACGCAGCTCGCGTAGCAGTTCCCGCTGCGCGCGGATCCGCCGCATCCAGCGGTCCTTCTTCGGAAGGCGCGAGGTCGGCGAGCCGCGGCGCGAGCCGGGCCCCGAGTGCCGGCCCTTGCGGACCTCGGCGGCGTGCCGCCGGGCCCGGGCGCGGGACGTTCCGCGGACCGGTCCCCGTCGGATCACGCCGGCCTTGATCGCCGAGCGGATGTCCGAACGCGTGACGGCGTCCGCGAGGTCGTCCTGGCTCGCGGGATCGATCCAGACCCTCCCCTCGCCGCACTTGAGCAGGGAGGCGGCGAGCCGGCGCTGGTTGGCAAGGTCCGCCATCGTCCTACGCCTCCGACTCCGCCTTCACGATCGGGTTGAGGACGCGGATGCCGAGCTTCTGGGCCTCTTCCTCGAGCACGAGGCGGCGGCGCGTGCCGACCGTCCGCGCGATCACGGCCGCCTCGCGTTCCGCGTTGATCCCCTCGAGGTCGTCGCGCGTGCGGACGATCACGGGTCGGAAACCGCTCGGGACCAGGCCGCGCACGGCCGCCGGGGAGCGGTAGCCCACGCGGACGATCTTCGCGCGGTAGCCGTAGTGCCGGCGCTGCTTCGACTGGAGCCCCCGCGGCCGGCGCCAGGCGCCGTCCCGGCCGATGCGGTAGTACCGGTTCGCGGCCTGCCGGCCGAAGATCGGGCGGCGATCGTCCTGCGAGCGGCGGAGCGCGAGGAGGTGGCGCGTCGTGCCGTCGACCTTGGCCCGGCGCGGGACCGTGACGTCCTCCGACTTCTTCGACGCCGAGTCGGACTCCTCGGTCGGCGCCGCGGGTTCCTTCGGGTCCGCGTCCGCCTTCGGCTTCGCCCGCGGAGCCCGGCGCTTCGGGGCCGGGGGGGCGGCGGCGTCGGGCGCTGGCTCCGGGTCGGGCGTCGTTTCGGGGTCCGCCATCGGCCTAGCTCGCCTCCTTCAGGTGGGCGCGCTCGATGAGATAGATGCCGTCCTGGAAGACCCGGGGGTCGTAGTCCCGGATGTGGGTGACGCGCTCGATGTTCGCCGCGCTCTGGCCGACCTGCTCGACGTCGTATCCCGTCAAGCGGACGATGTCCCCCTCGACCTCGGCCTTCGTCCCGGTGACGAGCCGGGTCGAGCGCGGGTGCTTCTCGCCGAGGAAGTTCTCGATCACGATGTCCTCGCCCTTCACCTGGACCTTCATCGGGAAGTGCGCGGCGACGACCTTCAGGCGCGCCTCGACCCCGAGCGTCACGCCGCCGCTGATCGTGCGCAGGTGCGCGACCCACGTGCGCAAGAGCGCCCGCGAGCGCTTGCGGTGCGAGGGCAGGCGGAGCGTGAGCGTGGCGGTCGTCCCGGTGACCTCGAGCGTGAGGGCGTCCGAGGGGAACGGCCGGTCGACGGAGCCGAGCGGCCCCTTCGCGTGGAGCCGGCGGTCCGCGACGCGGAACGTCACGCCCTTCGGCAGCTCGAGGACCTCGCGGCCCTCCGTCGCGTCAGTAGACATAGGCGAGCAGCCGCCCTCCGATCTTGAACTCGCGCGCCTGCGCGTGCGAGAGGACCCCGCGGTTGGTCGACAGGACGAGCAGCCCGAAGTCCTGCGCGGGCAGGAATCGGGACTCGTACCGCTCGAGCGCGTCGTGCGCGACCGAGACCCGGGGCTTGATCACGCCGCACGAGTTGATCCGACGCGAGAGCCGGACGTCGTACTTGCCGCCGCGGCCCGTGGGGACGAACGTGAACTCCTCGATGTAGTGGTGCTCCTGGAAGATGCGCAGCACCTCGGCGATCAGTTTCGAGGTCGGGGCGATCTCGACGTGCGGCTTGCCGTCCTGGTCGGCGTGCCGGAGCGTGACGAGGGCGTCGTTGAGAAGATCCTGCGCCATCGACCGACCTCACTGATACTTGTGGAATCCGAGGTCGGAGGCGACCTCGCGGAAGCACTGGCGGCAAAGGTGGAGGCCGTAGCGGCGGACGATCCCCCGCTTCCGGTCGCAGCGCAGGCAGCCGTCCTTGCGCCCGAACTTCTTCTTCGGTTTCATGGGAGCGGCTCCGGTCCGTATCACTCCAAGATCGTCACGCCGAGCGAACCGGCGAGGTACGCCCGCGTCTCGTCCCGCGTCGAGCGGAGCCCTTTCGGCAGCGGACGCGATTGAACGCGCCGCTGTCGGATGCGGAAGCCCGCGCGGCCCATCTCGACCGCGACGTCCATCCCGTGGATCCCGATCTGCGGGTCGTACTTCATCCCCGTGAAATCGGTGTAATCGGCGATCCCAAACGAGAAGTTCCCGAGTCGGTCGATCGAGTCGACGTCGAGCTGCTTGTCCCGCGCGTCGAACGCCCGCGTCAGGAAGTCGAGGGCGACATCGCCCCGGAGCGTCACCTTCGCGCCGATCTCCTGGCCCTTACGGATGCCGAAGTCCCGGTTGGTCGCGTGGGAGCGGGTGGCGACCGGCTTCTGGTGCGTCACCATCTCGAGGACGCGCGCGGCCTTCGTGCGGGCCTCTCCGGACTCGCCGACGCCGGCGTTCACGACGACCTTGATCACCCGGACCGCGCGGTGGACGTTCGGCCCGGCGGACGGCGGTTTCGCCGACGGGGCGGCGGCCGGCGCGGCGCTCATCGGTCCACTCCCTCGGCGATCGTGATCTCGGGCGACGCCTGGCCGATGACGTAGACGTACTCCTTGATCGTCGCGAAGCCCTCCTTGAAGTGGACGAGATTCGGCTGGGACGAGTTGCGCACTTCGACCCGGTCGACGCGCGCGAGCTGGCCTACGTGCGAGCCACCGGCGACGTACGCGAGCGCGCCGGGGGCGAGCGGGAGGTGGTTGACGACCTTCTGCGTCGGGAGCTCGATCTTCACCGAGTCGCCGACGTGGTACGGCGTCGACGCCGGTGCGAGCAGGTTCCGTCCGTCGTGCAGCGTCACGGCGACCCGGCCGCCCCGCACGGCGTGCTTGAAGCGGACGCGCCCGATCTTGACCGCCGCCTCCTGCGAGGGGATCGGGAC
>JASHUS010000231.1 GCA_030039865.1 Thermoplasmata archaeon | reverse complement strand
GCCCCGAGCGCGGGCCTGTGGGCGGGTCAGACCGACGAGGAGGAGCTGGGGATCTCGTACGCGGACGCGGACCGGATCCTCCACGGGCTCGAGCAGCTCCGCGGGGAGTCGGAGATCGCCGACGCGACCGGCCTGCCCCTCGAGCAGGTCCGGGCGGTCGCCGAGCGCGTCCGGCGCTTCCGGCACAAGCGCCGCCCGCCGCCCATCCCGAAGCTCGGCCTCCGGACGATCGGGATCGACTGGCGCGACTAGCGGTGGCCGAGCGGTACGTTATCCGCCGCGGGCGCTCGGAGCGGGCCGGCCGTTCCGAGATCGCGCGCATGGACCGTCAGACCTACCAGCGGCTCTACGACGCCCTCGTCACCTACGAGGACGTGCATCGGATCGCGCACGAGGAGCACCGCGACGAGGAGCTCCTGATGGTCATCCATACCCATCGCGTCACGCGCGACGCGACCCGGCGCTTCTACGTCGTGCGCCGGCAGATCCCCCGCCTCGTCGCCCAGTGGAAGCGCGGCCGATCCATCCTCGACATCGCGCACGAGTGGAAGTTCCCGCCGGTCCTCATGGGCCAGCAGATGCTCGGCGAGCTCGGCATCCCGCGCAAGAAGGTCTGGCAGACGTTCCTGCATCCCGAGACCGCGCCCGACGCGCGGATTCGCCGCGAGGTCGACGCCCTCCTCGAGGCGGACATGATCTACTCGCCCCGGGGCATGGAGCTCCAGCGCGAGCGCGGCCGCAAGGGCGAGGACCGGCTCCAGCGATGGCTCGAGAAGCACGGGATCGGATACCGGACCGAGAAGGACCTCCGGGGGAAGTACGCGAAGACGCCGGACGCGCTGCTCGACGAGCCGATCGTCTTCTTCGGTCAGAAGCTGACGTGGATCGAGTCGAAGGCGAACTTCGGCGACGACGTCGAGCTGCGCAAGAACCTGAAGCGGCAGCTCGGGCCGTACACCGAGATCTTCGGCGAGGGCGCCGTCGTCTACTGGTACGGCTACGTCGACGGGGCGATCTCGCCGGACGGGATCCTGCTCTGGGACGGGGAGACGTTCGAAGGGATCACGCCGATCGTCCCAGCGCGTCCCGAGCGATCTCCTTCTGCTCACCCGTCGCGAGATCCCGCTCGATCAGGGCACCCGGGCTCGCTTCCTTCAGGCCCACGATCAGCGCACGACGGCAGCGACGCCGCGCCGCTTCCCGGAGCTGGCGGGACATCGAGCGCGCGAGCAGGTCGCACTCCGCGCTGACGCCCGCGCGGCGCAGCCGCTCGACGATCGCGACGGCCTCGGGCGTCTGGCTGGGATCGACCACGACGACGTAGGTGTCGAGACCGGGCTCGCCGTCGGGCCAGCGCGACGACTCGCGCAGGAGCAGCTCGAGCGTCTGATCGCCGATCGCGAGCCCGACCGCCGGGATCGCGGGCCCCCCGAACAGCTCGACCAGGTGGTCGTAGCGGCCGCCGCCGAAGATCGAGCGCGACTCGCCGGTCCGCGCGTACGCCTCGAAGACGGTGGAGGTGTAGTACGCGAGGCCGCGGACGACCGTCGGGTCGTAGACGATCCGGTCGGTCAGTCCCGCGCGGTCGAGGAGCTCGAGCAACCGCTGCAACCGCTCGACGCCGGTGCGCGCCGTGCGATCGAGCCCGCGCTCGACCCAGCGGGCCAGGAACGCCTCGGCCGGGGCGCGCGCGAGTCCCGATCCCACCTCGTTGAACTGGGCAGTGAGCTCGCGGGCGCCCTGGGGTCCGACGCCGGCGAGCGCGAGCCCCGAACCGAAATCAGCGGCCGACGACTTGCGGAACCGATCGACCGCCTGGAAGAACCGGTCGAGGTCCGCCACCCCGTACAGCCGCCCGATCCCCTCGGCGACCGCCCGGTCGTTCAGCCGGATCGAGTAGAGCCCGCCGGCGCCGACCTCGTCCATCACGAGCGCGGCCGCGGACAAGAGGTCCGCCTCGGCCTCCACGCCCGGCACGCCGAAGATGTCGAGATTGAACTGGGTGAACTCGCGGGTCCGCCCCGCGCCCATCTGGGGCTCCTCGTAGCGCCAGGTCTTCGATAGCGTGAACCACTTCACCGGCATCGCGGCGGACTTGGCCCGATCCACGAGGACCCGGACGACCGAGGGCGTCGTCTCGGACACGAGCGCGACCGGCCGTCCACCCTTGTCCTCGAACGTCCAGGTCTGCTTCGCGATCTCCTCGCCGCTCTTCACCTGGTAGAGCTCGAGGCTCTCCACGCACGGGGTCTCGAGCTCGGTGAAACCGGCGGTCCGCGCGGCGGAGCGCATCCGGCGGCGGATCTCGGAGCGGGCGCCGCCCTCGGGCGGAAGATAATCCCGAAAGCCGCGCAGGGGAGCGAACGGCACGGCGCTCGCACCCGAGGACGGACTTATAGAGCTATGCGGGGGGCGCGCTGTGCGACAGCAGCAGGGGGTCGGCGACCGCTTCCGGCGTCGCCGCCCGATCCAGATACGCCTTCAGGTTCCGATAGGCGAGCACCGTGCCGCCGAAGTTCCGTTGCTTCAGTTCCGCGGCGACCTCCCGCAGCGACTGGAGCGGCGGTCCCACGTCGGCCCCCGAGCTGCGGAGCTCCATCATGCGATCGCGCAGGCGTCGCAGGTCGTCCATGAACCGCGGCTCGAGGAGGGCCCAGAGCACCATCGCCGA
>JASHUS010000230.1 GCA_030039865.1 Thermoplasmata archaeon | reverse complement strand
GCGCTCGGCGGACTCGTTCGCATGACGTTCATGATGGGCGTTGCGGACGTTTCGCAGGAGAAGATGCTCCGGTCGATCGATCTGATCGGACGGCGCGTCGCCCCGGCGGTCCGCGAGGCGCTCGACAGCGCCTGAGCCCGGACGAATCGCCCGACCGGACCGGGCGGGCCCGATGCCGACGTGCGGCGGATTCTCCGCACGGATTGGGGTAGCACAGGGGCGAGATTTTGGAAGAAGTGGAAGAGCGGGCGGCCGATTGAATCCGATGGATGTCCCTCACCTCCCGGGCCATACGAAACGTCGTGCGCGGACGAGCCCGGACGATCGGCGTGGCGATGATCGTGGGGATCGCCCTCTCGCTGTTCCTCATCCTCTCCCAGATCAACACGTCGATCAGTTCGAGCGTCGCGGACGTTCGATCGTCGTTGAAGGACGTCGTCACCGTTCAGGCCGCCGGCTCCGGCTTCTCGCTCTCGACGCACATCAACGCGAGCAGCTACTCCGTGGTGAGTAAGATCGCCGGGGTCTCCTCGGTCCAACGGATCCTCCTCGACGCACCGAACATCGGCTCGGGGGGCGGGAGCCCGGGGAGCTCGCCCCCGACCAACTTCACGCTCTACGAGGGCATCGACACCTGGTCGAACATCACGCTCTTCGGCGGTCTCGTCGGCTCGACCGCCCTCACCCTCACCGAGGGGCGCTCGCTCGATGCCGCCGACGAGAACCAGGCCAACGCGATGGTGGGGAGCGTCTACGCGAAGAACCACGGGGAAACGATCGGGAGCACCCTCGCGCTGAACGGGACCGACTTCACCGTGGTCGGAGTCTTCTCGACGGGAGCGAGCTTCTCCGACCAGAGCGTGATCCTTCCCTACCCGGCGGCGGCCTCCGCGCTCCACGCCTCGGGCCCGAACCTCCTCTACGTCGTCGTGAAGGGAGGCTACTCGGTCAGCGACGTCGTCAGCGCGATCCAGAGTGATCTCGGGTCGGGCTACGACGTGACCTCCGCGGGATCGATCGGCGGCGGCTTCGGGAACGCCCTTAGCTCGATCCTGTCGAGCACCGAGTTCGAAGCGTTCGCCGCCCTCGCCGTGGGGGGCGCCATCATGGTCGTCACGATGGCCCTCGTCACCTCCCGCCGGACGAAAGAGATCGGTCTCCTGAAGGCGTTCGGGTTCTCGAACGGTAAGGTCACGCGCCAGCTCTGTCTCGAGGGCCTGATCTTCGCGTCGTTCGGTCTACCGGTCGGTCTGCTCGCGACGGTCTGGCTGGGCCCCACGGTCGCGCGTTTCGTCCTCGACGCAGGCTCGAGTGGTCCGGGACCGGGAGGCGGGTTCGCCGGAGGATTCCTGGGAACGATCAGCTTCGCCCTGACTCCCTACGAGGTCCTGCTGGGCGTCGCCGTGACGTTCGGCTTCGGCCTGGTCGGCGCGCTCTACCCGATCGTGCGCGCGCTGCGGCTGAAGCCGGCGGAGGCGCTGCGCAATGAGTGAAGACCCGCAGGACTACGCGATCTCTCTCGACAAGGTCTCGAAGGAGTACCCGGCCCACGGCAAGAACGACGCGGTGACTGCGCTCCGCGAGGTGACGGTCCACGTCCGCAAGGGCCGCAGCATCGCGATCCGGGGCGACAGTGGGAGCGGGAAGTCCACTCTGCTCAACATCCTCGGGGGACTCGACGTCGCGACGAGCGGGAACGTCGTCGTCGACGGCTGGGACCTCGGCGCGATGAGCGAGGCCGAGCTGACCCGGTACCGGGCCGAGGCGGTCGGGTTCGTCTTCCAGGCGTACAACCTCCTCCCCGAGTTGACGGCCTCGGAGAACGTCCAGCTGCCGATGGAGGCGCTCGACAAGCCCCGCCCCGACCGATCCGCGCGCGCCCAGGAGCTCCTCGCCAGCGTCGGCATGACGCCCCGGGCGCGTCACAAGCCCGGCCAGCTCAGCGGGGGCGAGCAACAGCGCGTCGCGATCGCCCGGGCGCTGGCGAACGATCCCACGATCATCCTTGCCGACGAACCGACCGGCAACCTCGACCAGCGGTCCCGCCGCGCGGTGATCCAGCTGCTGCGGAAGGTCACGGTCGAGTTCGGCACCACCGTCGTGGTGGTCACGCACGACCCGAGCGTCGCGGGCTCGTGCGAGAAGGAGTACCGCATCCGGGAGGGCAAACTCAGGTGGCTCGCGGACCACCAGCCGGTGGACCCGTCCGAGACCGACGAGGACGACGACGATGACTGATCCGCCCGCCCCCGATCGGCCGGGCGGCCACGTCACCGCGATGTGGGCCCCCGGTGCCCCACTACTTCAGGCTCAGGTAGAGGAAGACGGCCAGGGCGAGCGACTCGAAGAGGGCCGACAGGAGGAAGAAGACGCCGAGGCCGCCCCAGCCGAATCCCAGGGCGACGATGAGGGGTAGCGAGAGGCTCGTCGACTGCAACGCGAGGGCGACCAGGAAGAGGACGAGCCCGAGCGCGAACTTGGCCCGCGTGTCGATGTACGTCCGCACATAGACCACGATCAGCGCGACGATCAGCGCGAGATCGACCATCGAGAACACGCCGGCGATCCTCCCGAGGTTCGCCGATCCGATCGGCCCTCCCGTCGGCGGGGGGCTCGGTATCGGCGTCGTGCCGGGCGAGATCGGATGGAGAAGCCACAGGAGGCCCCCCACCGCGACCCCGCACGCGACGACGAGGAGCACCCATCCGGCTTGCCGGCGGTCCCCGCGATCCTCTTCCGGTTCCTCCATGTTCTGCATCTTTCCTTTCATCTCCGATGACGCGCGGCGATCTTCTCGAACTCGGACCAGCGAGCCTCGATGTATGGCGCGACCGAGTAGACCCGCCCGTAGCGGGGGCCTGACGATTCGATCAGCCGGTTCTCGAGCAGCACGCGCAGGTGGTGGCGGATCGTCTTGTAGTCCACCGAGAGCTCTCGCGCCAGTTGCTTCGCGTTCCGAGGCTCGGTGTGGATCGCCGCCAAAACCCGGGCCCGCGTCCGCGCCCCGGCGCTGCTCGCGAACAGCCACCAGAGCA
>JASHUS010000229.1 GCA_030039865.1 Thermoplasmata archaeon | reverse complement strand
CCGTTTTCTCCGAAACGGCGGCGCGGAGCGCCGCGAGGTCGACGCAGCCTTCCTTCGACGGGATCTCGCGCGCGGTGTAGCCGGCCATGGCCGCCGACGCGGGGTTCGTCCCGTGCGCCGTGTCGGGGAGGAGCACCTCGGTCCGCTGCGCGGACTCCCCCTTCTCCTCGAAGTACGCCTTGACCATCAGGAGCGACGCGTACTCCCCGTGCGCGCCGGCGGCCGCCTGGAGCGAGACCTCCGGCATCCCGGTCACCTTGACGAGGATCCGCTCGAGCCGCCACAGGAGTTCGAGCGCGCCCTGGACGGTCGACTCCGGTTGGTACGGATGCAGAGCGGCGGCCGCGGTTCGGCGCGCGAGCAGCTCCGAGACCTTCGGATTGTACTTCATCGTGCAGGACCCGAGCGGGTACGGACCGCTGTCGATGCCGTAGTTCATCTGCGAGAGGCGCGTGTAGTGCCGGACGACCTCGAGCTCGGAGAGCTCGGGCCATGCGACGAACGCCCGGCGGAGGAACCGCTCGGGGATGCCGGGGATCGGGGTCGGGGCGTCTCCCGTCCGCGGGGGAGCGAGCTCCCAGAGGTCGGGCTCGTCCCAGCGCGCCTGCCGGTACGTCATGCGTTCCCTCCGGTGGCCGCCAGGGCGGCCCGCGCGGCCTTCGCGTACTTCTCGATCTCGCGCGGCCCGACCGCGTCGCTCGGCGCGACGAGGATGCGCGGGGGCGACGCGCTTCGACCCGGCCGCGGGTCCGCCAGCGAGTGGCCGCCGAGGACCCGGTGGCGCGCGAGCGCCTCGAGGAAGGCGTCGACGCCGCCGCGGGTCAGTTCGATCGTGAACTCCCCGAGGTAGGGCGCGCTGAAGCGGGGCGCGCGCAGACCCTCGACGCCCGCGAGGGCGGCGGCGAGGGAGCGGGCCTTTTCGGCGAGTCGACCCTGGATCGCGGCGAGCCCCCGGGGCCCGACGAGGCTCGCGTAGACGACGAACGCGAGCGCCATCAGCGATTGGTTCGTGCAGATGTTCGAGGTCGCGCGCGAGCGGCGGATGTGCTGCTCCCGCGTGACGAGCGTGAGCGCGTACGCGCGCTGACCCTCCGCGTCGAGCGTCGCTCCGACGATCCGGCCCGGTGCCGATCGGACGTGCTCCTTCCGGCACGCGAAGAGCCCCAGAAGCGGCCCGCCGAATGAGGGCGGAAGTCCGAATCCCTGCCCTTCCCCCACGACGACGTCCGCCCCGTACGAGCCCGGCGGCGCGAGCGTCGAGAGCGACAGCGGGTCCGCAGAGACGACGAGCGGGATGTCGCCGATCGTCGTCTTGAGCTCGAGGACGGCCTCGTCGACGTGGCCGAAGCCGTTCGGGACGTCGGCGAGGACCCCGAAGACGTCGCCGGTGGCCCGCTCGCGACGGACGAACTCGAGATCGAGCCCTCCGGTCCCGTCGTCGTACGGGATCTCGTCGATCCGCAGTCCCGGGCCGGTCGCGTAGTTGTGGAGGACGCTCTTCTCCTCCCAGGGAAGGCTCGCCGGCACGAGGAAGCGGTGCCCCTCGTGCACGCGTCGGCACAGGAGCAACGCTTCGCCCGCGGCGGTCGCGCCGTCGTAGAGCGATGCGTTCGCCACGTCGAGCCCAGTCATCTCCACCCACAGGCTCTGGAACTCGAACAGCGCCCGCAGCATCCCCTGGCTCGCCTCGGGCTGGTACGGCGTGTAGGCGGTGTAGAACTCGCTCCGCGAGACGATCGCGTCGACGGCCGCCGGAGCGTAGCGCGCGACCATCCGCCCTCCGAGGAACGACGCGAAATCGCCGAGCGGGCGGTTCTTGCCGAGGATCGCATCGACCGTCGCGACGACCTCCGGCTCCTCGAGGCCGGCCCCGATTCCGAGCTTGCCGATCCGCGCCTTGCGCGGAACATCGGTGAAGAGTTCCTCCGTGGAGGAGATCCCGAGGGCGCCCAGCATCGACGCCTCCTCGCCCGGATCATCCGAAATCCAGCGTGCCACCCCTACCCCTCGACCGCGGGGAGCGTCGGCGGCAATATGAGCGTGCGGTGACGCGGGGTCTACTCCCTCGCGCGACGTGCTCCCACGCCCCGCGCGTCTCGGCACGCGGGGACAAACGTATTCCCGCACGCCCCGTCCTTACCCCGACGCCCTATGCCGATCCGGTCCCGAGCTCTCGTCCGCGTGAAGAAGGAGGGGACGCCTCCGCCCTCGGTCGCGATCCTCGACACGGCGTTCCATCGAGCCTCGCTCGTCACTCCCCACGGCGACACGAAGTCGGCGCGCGACCGGTTACGGGCGGAGCTCAAGGTCGTCCGGAGCTCCGCGACCGTGCTGCGGCACCTCGGGCTCGAGACCCGGCGGTTCCGTCGGCCGCCCCCGACGGACTTCGAGCGCTCGCTCGTCGGCGCGAGGTTCGGCGACGACGCCCTGGACCGGTCGCTCCTGAGGATCCGACGCGCGGAGGAGCGGATCCGGGGGCTCGCGCGCGAGGAAGGCCGGACGCTGCGTGGGGCCGAGGGACCGGACGAGATTGGCGAACGAATCCGGAGCTTCTACGGGCGCCTCTCGAGCTTCGTGCGCGAGGTCGATCCCGACATCTCCCGACTGCGGGCGATCGGCCGGTTCCTCGACGATCGGCCGCGCCTCGACCCGGCCGCCCCAACCCTCGTGGTGGCGGGCTTTCCCAACGTCGGAAAGTCGTCCCTCGTGGCGCGGCTCTCCTCAGCCCGGCCCCGGGTCGCCGACTACCCGTTCACTACGCTCTCCATCGCGGTCGGGCACGCCGACCTGGGCTTCGATCGACTGCAGGTCGTCGACACGCCCGGTGTTCTCGGCCGCGCCGGCCGCAGCAATTCCGCCGAGACCGAAACGACCACCACGGTCCGGGGGGCGGCGACGGTGGTGCTGTTTGTCATCGATCCCAGTGACCGATCCGAGCATTCCGTAGCGGAGCAGGAGTCGCTCCTCGCCCGATGGCGCGCGGAATTCCCCCAGCTCCCGTTCGTCGTCGTCGAGACCAAGGCAGACCTCGCCCGCCGCCCCTCCGAGAATCTCAAGGTCTCCGCGACGACCGGCGAAGGGATCGACACGCTCTGGAAGGCGATCCGGGCCCACGTCGTTCCGTCGGGCGAGCTCCCGCCGATGGAGGAATCGATCGTCGAACCGGAGAGCCCGCCCGCGACGCCCGAAGCCGGGCCTCCCACGCCGAAGCGACGCAAGCGCGGTGTCGCCGTCCCGTGACGAGGGGAGCCTAGACGTCGAACGCCTTGCCGTTCTCGGGCAGGATGACCCGGGTGAACCCCTCGAGCGCTTCGCGGAGCGCCTCGCGGTGGTCGCCGTGCATCAGGACGACCGTCTCCGCGCGGCTCTCTTTCGCGAACCGGACCAGGTCGGAGTGCCCGGCGTGCGCCGAGAAGTCGAACTTCTGGATCTCGCACTCGGGCCGGATCACGGTGCCGTCGATCTCGAGCGTCCCCTCGTCCATGAGGCGTCGCCCGTTCGATCCCTCCACCTGGAAGCCGGTGAGGTAGATCGAGCTCTTCGGGTCGCGGTAGCGCTCCCCGACGTAGTAGAGCACGGGACCCCCGTCGAGCATCCCCCCGGTCGTGACGATGACCTCGCCCTCGCGCAGCGCCCGCGCCCGGTCGCCGGGGTGCTCCACCACGTGGACGCGCTCCATCGCCCGACGGAACTTCCGCGCGTCCGCGAGGTACTCCGGCGCGGCCGCGTAGATCTCGTTGACCGCGCGGGCCATCCCGTCGAGGTACGTCTCGAAGCCCGACGACGCGAGCGCCATCAGGACCTCCTGGGCGCGCCCGACCGCGAACGCGGGGACGATCGCGGTCCCGCCGCGCTCCACCGTCTCGGCGATCTTGTCCCGGAATCGTCGCTCCGTCTCCGCCCGGTCCGGATGGTCCCGCCCGGCGTACGTCGATTCCATGACGAGCACGTCGCACTCGATCGGCTCCGCTCCGCCGACGAGGTGCGTGGGGAGGGTCTGGAGATCGCCGGTGAACGCGATGTCTTTCTCGCCCCGGTAGATCGACATCGTGGCCCCGGGGATGTGCCCCGCCGGCGCGAACTCCACCTCGACGCCGTGGTGACGGAAGGTCGCGTGCCGGTCGACCGCCGTGAAGCGGGCGTGGAGCGAGCGGATGTCCGCGGGGGTATAGGGGGCCAGGTAGCCCTCGAGACGCGCGACCTTCAGCGCGTCCTTCGTCAGGAGGTCGGCGACCGCGATCGTGACCGGCGTCGCGATGAGCCGCGCCCGAGGGAGCCGGCTCAACAGCGGCGTCATCCCGGAGTGGTCGAGATGCGCGTGCGAGAGCACGGCGAGGTCGACGTTCGTCGGCGCGGGGCGAGGATAGCTCGGCGGGTCGGACGGCGTCATGCCGTAGTCGAAGAGGAGCATCCGCCCCTGGTCCCGCACGACGAGCCCGAGCGAGCCGACCTCGGTCGCCCCGCCGAGGAACTGCAGGTTCATCGGCCCGCCGAGCGGCGCCACGGCTTAACTTCGCGGGAGCCCGAGTGCGGTGCCCGCGCGCGAACCGTCAAATCATCCGCCCGTCCTCGCCCGGGGGGACCCCGATGGCGCGACGCTCGGAGCTCGAGGTGATGTTCCGCGCGAGCCTCGCGGTCCACCGCGTCGTGCGGGACGCCGCCACGTCGCCGCATCGGGGCGATGTCGTGGCGATGGGCGCGGATGGCACGCCGACCGAGGAGCTCGACCGCCTCGCCGAGAACGAGATCCTCCGGGTGCTCGACGCGGAGGGCGTCGGCTGGGACCTCATGTCCGAGGAGGCGGGGCACGTGGCCCGCGGCGGGGATCGAACGCTCGTCGTCGATCCCATCGACGGTACCCTCAACGCGCTGCGGGACCTGCCGTTCTCCGCGGTCTCGCTCGCGCTCGGCTCGGGCACGCTCGACGGGATCGAGCTCGGCCTCGTGCGGGACCTGTCCCGCGGCACGACGTACTGGGCCGAGCGCGGCGGCGGAGCGTTCCGGGACGGGCGGCCGATCCGCACGCGGCCCTGGCGGGCGAACGCGGAGATCCTCGTCATCAACCTCGGTCATCGCGCGACCGCGCGGGCGACCGCCCTCGCGGGGCGAGGTCGGCGGGTCCGATCGCTCGGCTGCGCGTCGCTCGAGATGATGATGGTGGCGCAGGGCAGCGCCGACGCCTACCTTTTCGAGAACATCGAGGAGCGGTTCAACCTGCGCGCAACCGACATCGCGGGAGCGTACCGGATCCTGCTCGAAGCCGGGGGCGGGGTCGGCGACGCCCAGGGCCGGCCGATCGGTGCGTTCCCGCTCGGGGTCGAGCAGCGATCCAGCGTCCTCGCCTGGGGCGACGCGAAGCTCGTGCCCGGGCTCGGGGAGGTCGGCGGCGCGTGAAGATCGGTCTCGCGGCGAACCCGCAGAAGCCCCGCGCGCTCGAACTCGCCGGGCGCGTGCTCGAGATCGTGGGGGATCGGGCGGAGGTCGAGGTCTCGGACGAGATCGCGGCCCTCCACCCCTCGCGCGCTCACGCCCCGCTGGAGCGCCTGCGACCGGACGTGCTCGTCGCGATCGGTGGGGACGGGACGTTCCTCTATTCGATGCGGCGGGTCGACGTGCCGCTCCTCCCGATCAACGCCGGTACCGTGGGCGTCCTCGCGGAGGTCACGTCGACGTCGGACGGAGAGCTCGCGACCGTGGTCGATCGACTGATCGAGGGCCGCTATCACATCGAGGAGCGGATGAAGCTCGCCGCGCAGCTCGGGACCCGCTCGCTGCCCGACGCCGTGAACGAGTTCGTCGCGCACGCCGCCCGGGTCGGTAAGATGGGCCGGTTCGAGATCGCGTTCGACGGGGAGGTCATGGGCAAGATCCAGTCGGACGGCATCATCATCGCGACGCCCACCGGCTCGACCGGCTACTCGCTGAGCTCGCTCGGTCCGATCGTGGACCCGGACCTCGACGCGCTCGTCATGACGGCGATCGCGCCGTTCCGGTCGGAGTCGCGGGCGATCGTCGTCGATCCGCTCCGCACGATCCGGCTCCGGGCGCTCGGCGCCGCGACGCCGAGCGTGGTGATCGGCGACGGTCAGGAGGAGCACCCGGTGCCCGACGGGGGCGCCGTGACGATCTACCGCTCGCCCCGGCGCGCCCGGCTCGTCCGGTTCGGCGACCGGTACTTCGACCGACTGCGGGGCAAGCGGATCCTGCCGTGGAGCGAGGAGGCCCCGCCCGGAGCGAGCAGCGATGCCGTTCTTCCGCCCCGCTCGTAAGCGACCGGCCGGCGCCCCGAGCGTGGGCGCGACGCCGACGGCGATCTCCCGGCGGGTCCTCGAGAGCGCGCTCGCGAGCGCCCGCTCGTCGTATCCCAACGAGTTCGGCGGCGTGCTGCGCGTCGATCCGCCCGGCGTGATCGGCGAGCTCCTCCTCGTGCCCGGGACGACCGCCGGGCGCCGTCACGCCAACTTCATGCTCTGGATGTTACCGGCCGACCTCAGCGTGGTCGGCACGGTGCATTCGCACCCTTCGGGGGCCCTCCACCCGTCGGACGCCGACCTTCGGCTGTTCCGGGGCTGGGGCCGCCGGCACCTGATCCTGGGCGCCCCGTACGGACCGGGCTCCTGGCGCGCGTACGACGGCAACGGCGCGGAGACGACCCTCGAGGTGGTCGAGAGCCGCGGGGTGGCGGCGCCCCCCGTCGCGGAGTACCGCCCGCGCTCGGT
>JASHUS010000228.1 GCA_030039865.1 Thermoplasmata archaeon | reverse complement strand
CGCGAGGTCCCGTCGGACCTGGCGCCGGTGGTCCTGCGCAGCCTCGGGTCGCACCACAGCCACGTGGTGCTGTCCCGGTCGGACGCGGTCGGTGTTCGGCTGCTCGAGCTCTTCGTCTTCGGGCGGGTCGACGACCTGCCCGACGCGCTCGACGGGACGTTCGGCTGGGCGCTGAAGCGGAACCTGATCGACTTCGACGGGCGCTCGCGGCTCGTCACGCTCACTCCGGCGGGCGATGAGATCATCCGGGAGTGGTCCGAGCAGGCGATACTGACCTAGGGCGAGCGCACGGGCCCGCACGCGTGCAGGCTCATCTAGGCCCCCGCCATGGCCCCGCGGAGGGACCCCATGAGCATCGTTTCGGTCCGGTATCGCTTCCGCCAGCGTTTCCACGCGTCCGCGTCGGACGCCTACCGCTGGTGCACCGACTACCGACCCTCCGACGGGAGGATCTTCTCCACGAAGCGGCGGCGCACCGTCCGCCGGATCGCGGAGGACGCGGTCGTTCTGACGGACACGACGATCCAGGACGGCCGAGCGCGATCGATACGACGGCTCGTCCGCATGGATCCCGAACGGTTTTCCTGGACGAACACGCACTTGGACGGACCGTTCCGGCACTCGCAATTCTGGTACCGCGTGGTACGCGACGGTCCCCGCTCCTCGCACCTCGAGTTCGAGGGTCTGCACCTCGAAGAGGGGCCCGCCCGCCCGTCCGCCGCGCACCGGTCTCGGCGGCAGCGGGAAATCCTGGCGCAGGACGCTTCCGAATGGCGCGACTACCTTGCCCCCGCACTCGAGGCGGATCTGAAGTCGGACCGTTCCTCGCGCTAGGGGAAGTCTCGGGCCGAACCGGACCCGTTTACTGCCCTCGGCGGCCCGCTCGCCGGCGGTGGGCCGTCCGGCCCCGCGCCGGTGCGGGCCGACGAGCGGCCACGCGGGGGCGCGGCAGATAGCGATCGAAGAACTCCGCCGTGCGAACGGCCGTCTCGATCTGGTTCTCCCGGCGGGCGAAGCCATGTCCCTCGTTGTCGAAGTAGAGCGACTCGACGGTGCGCCCGCGGTCGCGGAGCTCCGCGACCATCTGCTCGGCCTCGTGGATCGGGACGCGGGGGTCGTTTCGGCCGTGGAGCACGAACAAGGGAGCGCGGACCCGCTCGATGTGTCGGATCGGTGAGATCGAGTCCATGAAGGCTCGATCGCGCTCGAGGCTCCCGTACTCGGCCTCCCGCAGGGCGCGACGCCAGTCCGCGGTGCGCTCGAGGAAGGTGACGAGGTTCGAGATGCCGTAGAGCTCGACCGCGGCTCCCCAGAGCTCGGGATAGGTCGTGATCGCCGCCAGGACCATGAACCCGCCGTAGCTGCCTCCCAGGACCCCAATCCGGCCCGCGCTCGCCCTCTTCGAGCGGACAAGGGCGTCCGCGAGGTCCTTCAGGTCCCGGACCGAGTCCATCCGCCGACGGACGTCGTCGAGGTGCAGGTAGGTCCGGCCGTAGCCGGTGCTGCCCCGGACATTCGGTTCGATGACCCTCCAGCCGTCCTCGAGCATCGATCCAAGTTCGGGATCGAACCAAGGCCGCGCCTGGGCTTCCGGTCCCCCGTGGACGACCACGATGGTTCCCCGCGGCCGACGCCGCGGGGGCGTGTGCTCCCAGTACGGGAGGCGAAGGCCATCGGCCGAGCGCGCCGCCCCGAGCTTCGGCTTCGGGACGACCCGGGGCGGCGCGTGCGCGGAGCGGGTCAGGCGGACAGAAGTCCGCGCGTCGAGGCTTCGCCAGAAGACCTCGTGCCCGTTCGGCCAGGAGAGGTCGTACGCGAGCGCGGTCCCGTCCGGGGCCCACGAGACCGCCTCGATCACGCCGCGGGGCCGCAATGCGATCCGACGGTCCGCCCCGGACGCGACGTCGACGAGGTGGAGCTCGCTCCAGCCGTCGCGGTTTACGCCGACGGCGAGCCGGCGGCCGTCCGGCGCCGCTCGCACGAGCTCGACGTCGCCGGGGTACTCCCGCAGGAGCTCGGGCGTCCCGCCCGTGAAGGGATACCGAACGAGCGCAAGGTACTCTCGGCCCGGATTCGATCCGACGTAGACCCCGTCGGGCCCGATGTCCGCGGAGCTGACGGTCTCCTCCTCCCGATGAGGGTTCAGGTGCGCGGACCCGCCGCGATCGAGGAGGATCAGGTCCGAGTCCAGGAACGTTCGGAACCGCTGGACCAGGACTCGGTCTCCGCGAGTGGCGGCGACCTGCTGCCAGGCGTCGCCTGTCCAGATGCGCTCCGGGGGGGACCATGCGTCGATGTCGAGACGGTAGACGTCGAAGAACGCATGGTTCCGCGCGTTCGACGAAAAGAGGTAGCGGTGTCCGTCGGACATCCACATCCCGGGGAGGTTCATCACCTTGGGGTCCGCGGTGAGCGGTCGCCGGCTCTCCCGCGTCCGCCCCGAGGTGTCGGTCAAGGAGACCAACTCGAGTTGCCAGACCTCGTTGCCTCCGGCGTCCTGGGCCACGACCGCGCGCGGCCCGGTCGGACTCGCGCGGACGTCGCCCACGCGTTCGGGAGACTCCCGAAGTCGGCTGGGGGGGCCACCGGTGATCGGGACGCTCCAGGCCTGGGGCAGTCCGGTCGCGTCGCCGAGGAACAGTACGGCCCGCCCGTCGTACGTGACCGACGGATGGAACGAGCGAGCGACCGCGAACCATCGGGCGACGCGCTGCCGGAGGTTCCCGTGAGGGGACGCGTCGGGCGCCACGGCGGGCGAAGGACGACGTTCCATTACCATTTGCCGCCGGGCCCCCCACCCGTGGGCCCGGCCTGTGTTCCATCCACTTCCGAGGACCCTTAAGGTCGGGCCGAGGATGAGGACGATAGGGGAGGGAAGCGTTGCCGCACTACGTGGTGCTCACGGAGCAGGGTCCCGGCTGGTCGGTCGGCACCCCGATGCGGGGACAGGCCGGCTGGAGCGAGCACGCGAGCTTCATGAACCAACTCACGTCGGATGGTTGGGTCGTGCTCGGAGGACCTCTCGGCCCGGGAGTTCCCCTCCATCGCGCCCTCTTGATCGCCCGGGCCCCGGACGAAGCGAGTTTGCGAGCCCGCCTGGCGGAGGATCCGTGGATGCGCGACGGCCAGCTGCGGATTCGCGAAGTGTTGGCATGGGAACCTCTCTTGGGGGAGTTGCCCGCGACCGGTCCCCAGGTGCGGAAAGGAGAGGGTTAATGCCGACCGCGAGCGCTGGGGTCGTCGAGCGACGACGACCCGTCGATCGCGCCCCTCGATGACGAGACCCCGGACCCGCCGCACGGTCGCCGCGACGGAGCTCAACGTCCATCTCGACAGCTGGCTGCGAGAGTTCGGTCCCTCGACACGGGAGCGGATCCGGGCCGCGTCGATCGAAGAACTGCTCGACGCCCTCGAGGAGCGCTATCCGAGGTTGCGGTTCAAGCTGCGCGACGAGACCGGCCAGATCCGTCGCTACGTGCGCGTCTTCGTCGACGGCGAGGACGTCAGTGGCACCACCGGCACGGCGACGCCGCTCGCGGGAGCGCACAGCATCGATATCCTCCACTCGATCGCGGGGGGATAGTGATCCGGAGGGGTTGACGTGACGCCAGATCGGAAAGTGCGCGTGCTGCTCGGAACGCGGAAGGGCACCCTCGTCGTGACCGGCGATGCCGCCCGGAAATCGTGGAAGGTGGGACCGGTGGCCCACGCGGGTTCGGACGTCTATCACGTGGTCGCCGACCCGAGGAACCCCGGAGAGCTCTACGCGGCCGTGAACAATGGATTCTGGGGGCCGATGATCCAGAAGTCCCGGAACTGGGGCCGGACCTGGAAGGAGATCTCGACTCCCCTCACCCCGAGCGGAAAGGACCGCAAGTCGGCGTTCGACCTGGAGAGCGAGGGAGCGCCCGAGAAGCGCCCCCTCGTCAACCTCTGGCACATCGAACCGGGTCACGCGTCCCAGCCCTCGACGCTCTACCTCGGCGCCGACCCGCACCTGCTCTTCCGTACCCCCGATCGGGGCCGGACGTGGGAACCGGTGAACAGCATCAATCAGCACCCGGACAAGAAGGACTGGTCGCCGGGCGCGGGCGGCCACTGCCTGCATACCATCCTGATCGATCGTCGGGACCCCCGGCGGATCTTCGTCGGCCTCTCCGCGGTCGGCACGTTCCGCTCGGAGGATGGCGGCCGGACGTTCGTCCCGAGGAACAAGGGCGTAGAGACGCCGTTCCTGCCCGAGAAGTTCCCCGAGACCGGGCAGTGCGTTCATCACGTCGCGGTCGATGCCGCGAATCCCGACACGTTCTACCGGCAGGACCACGCGGGCATGTACGTCTCGCACGATCGCATGGATTCCTGGACCCGCATCGGCCGGCCGCTCGGGGACGACTTCGGGTTCTGCGTCGCCTCCCCCGCCGCTCGCCCGGGCCGCGCCTATTTCGTTCGGCTCGATGGCGAGGCGCGGGTCACGGGCGAGGGGCATTTCCAGGTCCACGAATGGAACGACACAACGCGGCGATGGCGGAAGCTGCTCTCCCCGCGAGCCTTCCCCGGCCAGTTCGGGGTCCACCGCGAGGGGATCGCAACGGACACTCTCGATCCGCCCGGGATCTACGTCGGAACGACGACCGGCCAATTGTTCATCAGCCCGGACGCCGGTCGCTCGTGGCGACTCGTGCCGTACGTGTTTCCGGGGATCCACTCCGTCTCGGTCGCGAGTCCATCGGTCGCGTAGCGAGACGAAAGATCGAATCC
>JASHUS010000227.1 GCA_030039865.1 Thermoplasmata archaeon | reverse complement strand
GGGCGCCACTCCGTCGCGCCCTTAATCGCCACGACCGCGCTGAGCCTCTTACGAATGAACCGTCGAGACAAGGGTACCTACGGTTTCGAAATCCGCTTCCAGTGCCGAGTGGCTATCGTGTCTTGGAACGCTGCCCACAAATTTCTGACCGTAGAGTCGGAGCCCGACTTTCCGACGAAACTCGACTTGATGCTCCGAGCCTTCTCAGAGATTCAGGGCTTCCTCGTCGCTGCCGCTGTCCTATCCGACATTTTCTTCCCCGCCGAGCCCTCGGCCCAAGACCGCGGAGCCGAATTGAGGCTTGAATACGCGGTCGAGCGGAACTCCCCCTTGGCCGGGAAAAAGGTTCGAAACTCGTTCGTCCACCTTGCCGATCGCGTGGATAAGTTCCTCGCGGCCCATCCCGACCCAACTGAGAAGCTTGGCCCGTTCACTATCACCGCATTCGATGGCCCGCCACCTCTTCCGAGTGAGACCAAGATTCAACGGATTCATGACAACAAGAATTGGAGGGTTTTGACTCACGGAGACGAGCTTCAACTTCTCCCCCTTCTCGAAGAAATCGAGCGAATCGGCAAACTCACGGACACTTACGACAAGGTCGGGGTATCACCGACCTAGTCATCAGAACCCCCTCCCACGGCCCCGCGCGGCCCCTTAGCGTCGATTCCTCGGCCCGATCCGCGGCCCCACCCCCGAACCCCCTCCCCACCTCGACGCACCGTCAGGGATTCAGGGTCGGGTGACCGGACCTGCCCCCGATCGTTAAACGAAAATCGCCATAACATTTATCTTATTGTTTAACACTGTTGAACGCCGTGCGGAACGCTCGAGCCTCAGCTCCGGCGACCCACTTCCTCGGCGTGCGCCTCACGGCGGAGGAAGAGTCGCTCCTCGAGAAGTTCCAGACTGAGCGCGATCTTCCGAACCGCTCCGAGGCGGTCCGGATGCTCGTGCGCAGCGCGGCCGAGCCCCCCGCGGGCGGCGTCGATCTACCGGCGACCCTGCGGAACGAGCTCGAGGAATTGGTCGAGGACGGATTCGCGCACGATCTCGACAGCGCGGTGACGCTGCTCGTGAACGCCGGGATCCGGGAGATGGCCCGCAGCCACGACGAAGACCTCGCGACCCTGCGTGAAAAAGCGCGGTCGCTGGCCGAACGTCGGGCGGGACGACGCCGAGCGGACCGGGAGGGGCGGGGGTTCCTCCGGCGCTAGCCTCCGACACTGGGGTGGGGTTGCAACATGGAGTCGATGGGAATCGCCTGGAGCGAACGCAGCGGATTCATCTGCCGGTTGTGCCGTCAGGACGCCAAGCATAATGAGGTGCTACACATCTCATACTGCCCCGTCCACGGCCTGAGTTCTCCGTTGGACCAGCTGCCGTGGAGGCCGGAGGCGAGAGCATCCCGCGTGTCTATACCCGTACGGGCGACCGCGGAACGACCGGTCTTGCCGGCGGGACGCGCGTAGACAAGGACTCGGATCGGATCCGGGCGTACGGTGCGTACGACGAGCTGGGCGCCCAGCTCGGCGTGGTGCTCTCGCAGCTACCGAGCGAGCTCGAGATCCTACGTCCAGTGCTCACGCGCCTCGGTCACGAACTCTTCATCGCGCAATCCGAGCTCGCGAGCGCCGGCCATCAACCGCCTCGGCACCGCATCACGGCGGTCCACGTGGCGAGGTTCGAGAAGGAGATCGATACGTTCCAGGCCGGCCTGCCACCCCTCCATACGTTCGTCGTGCCCCGGGGCTCTCCGACGGCGGCGCGGCTGCACGTCTGCCGTGCGGTCGCGCGTCGGGCGGAGACCGAACTTCTTCGACTGCATCGGAGCGAACCGCTCCCCCCCGAGCTTCTCGCGTGGGCGAACCGCTTGAGCGATCTCCTCTTCGTGCTGGCGCTCGTCGCGAACCACGAGCTCGGCATCGCCGAGGAGCCTCCGGATTACTCCGTCTGAGCGCCCGAGGAGGTCCTCGTGGAGATAGGGGTCGTCGGGAAGCCGAACGTCGGAAAATCGACGTTCTTCAACGCGCTGACGCTGCTCGATGTGGCGATGGCGCCGTACCCGTTCACCACGACCACGCCGAACCGGGGGGTCGGAGCGGTTCGTTCGCCGTGCCCGCACCTCGAGAAAGGTACTCCCTGCCAGCCCGGCAACGCGAAGTGCGTGGAGGGCGTCCGCTGGGTACCGGTGAATCTGGTCGACGTCCCCGGTCTGGTGCCCGGAGCGTCGGCCGGCAAGGGTCTCGGCCACAAGTTCCTCGACGACCTGCGCAGCGCGGACGGCTTCGTTCAGGTCGTCGATCTGTCGGGGGCCACCGATGAGGAAGGTCGCATGGACAACCCCGGGTCCCACGATCCGGCCCTCGAGGTCGACTGGCTCGAGCAGGAGCTCGTCGCGTGGATCGCCGAGATCCTAGGGCGCGATTTTCAGCGCGCCGCGAAGGGCGTCGAGCTCGAGGGCAAGAAGATGGAGGAGTTCCTCGGCGAGCGGCTCACCGGGCTTTCGATCCCGCCGGGGGCGATCACCGCCGCCTTGCGATCGACCTCGATGGACCGGGCGCACCCCGCGCACTGGACCGAAGAGGAACGCCGCTCGCTCGCGAGAGCGCTCCTGACGGCCTCGAAACCCCGGCTCGTCGCCGCCAACAAATGCGATCGGGCTACGCGGGAACGGGCGGACGCGCTCGCGACGGAGATCTCGCCGATCCCGTCCGTGCCGACCGCCGCGGACAGCGAGCTCACGCTCCGCAGAGCGGCACGTGCGGGCCTCGTGGGATATCGGCCGGGCGATCCGAGCTTCACGATCCTCGATCCGTCTCGGCTCTCCGTCGCCCAGACCCGGGCGCTCGAAGGGATCCGATCGGTGCTCGCCGTTTGGGGCGGGACGGGCGTCCAGCCGGCGCTCGAGAAGATGGTGTTCGACCGTCTCCGGATGATCGTGGTCTATCCCGTCGAGGACGAGACCCACTGGACCGACGGGAAGGGCCGCGTGCTGCCGGACGCCCTGCTCGTCCCCGCCGAGACCCCGGCCCGTGCGGTGGCGTACCGCGTGCACACGGACCTCGGCGAGAACTTCATCCGGGCGATCGACGGTCGGACGCATCGGGCGCTGGCCGCGGACCACCCACTCGAGGCCAACGCTGTCATCCGGATCGTCGCGCGGCGGTGACCCGCGTCGTCAACCGGTCAGGATTCCGACTCCGCCGATGGACGGACGTACCACGAACGGCACGCCTCCGGCGCGGGCAACGCGTCGTACCGCCTCCGTCTCCCGGCCCGGGATGGGGAGTGCGACGATCGAGCCCCCGGCCCCGGCGCCAGTAAGTTTCGCGGCCTCCACGGACGGGCCGGCCGCCTCGATCAGGGCCTCGAGGCGTGGGTGCGACACGCCGACCTCGCGCAGCAGCTCGTGGTTGCGACGCATCAGCTCCGCCACGCGCGAGCGATCGCCCTCCGCCACGGCCCGGATCCCGTGGCGGGCGACTTCGGTGAATTCTTGCAGCAGGTTCGGTCCGTCCGGTCGGGCGAGACGCTGCCCGACGGCTCGGACCGCCTCGCCGGTCGAACGAGGGATCCCGGAATAGGCGACGACCCAGAGCCAACCCGGATCCGGGAGGCGACGGACCTCCCACTTTTCCGAGCCGGCGCTCACCGTCCA
>JASHUS010000226.1 GCA_030039865.1 Thermoplasmata archaeon | reverse complement strand
TTCGACCTTTTCCCTAAGGAAGATCGACGCGCCATTTACGGCCGAGACGCCGAGCTAGCGACACTCGTCCGACTGATCAACGAGCGCCGATGGACAGTCATTCTCGGCCCACGGATGGTCGGAAAGACGAGCCTCGCGAAGGCAGCGAGCCATCAGAGTCGACGACCCACAGTCTACGTCAACCTCTGGGGAGCCCGGGGGACCGGTGGGCTTCTGAACGCCCTGGTGGCCGGCCTTAGCGCCAACAAACCACTGCTGCGCCGCCTACGCAGCGCGCTCCGACGCGTCACGGGGGTGACGGTCATGGGGTCCGGATTGACCCTCCACCCTTCTCCGCGGCCGCTGAGTACGACCGAGGAGGTGGTTCGGGTGGTCGGCGAGGAAGCTCGGGCGAGCGTCATCATCCTGGACGAAGTGCAGGAACTGGGTCCAGCGGCTCCGGCATTTCTCAAACTCCTCGGGCGAATCTTCAATTCGCAGCTCGAAGTGACTTTCCTGTTCACTGGTTCCTATTTCGGGATCCTGAGAACCCTTCTTGAACCCGCGGCGGACTCGCCCCTCTTCGGTCGCCCGCCGGCGCGCCTCGAGCTTAGCCCGTTCGATCGGACGACTTCGATCGGCTTTCTCGAGCGGGGATTCCGAGAGTACCGGATCGGTGCGGATCGCGACGAGCTCGGCTCGGTTGTCGAACGGTCGCTCGATGGGATGCCTGGTTGGCTTACGCTCTTCGGCAACAATGTCGCCGTGGGGCGTATGTCGATCGAAGAGGCCGAACGCGCAACGCTGCGCGAGGGTCAGAGGGTCGCGCGGAGCGAACTGATCCATTTCCTTGAGCCGAGGGACACGGAAACGTACTGGCCCGCGCTGCGCCTCTTGACGAGCGCGGCGACGTGGACCGAAGTTAGGGAGGCGATCGGGAGCCGCGACGGATCCCCGGCGAACGACAACACGGTGCGAAATGTGCTCCGCGCGCTACGAGATGCCAACCTCGTCTCCGAAACTGATCACCAGTATCAGATCCGAGATCCGATGGTTCGCAGCCTCATCCGGAGCTCGCCACGCCCACCGGGTTGAGAACGCGTAGTGGCCAGTGATGCTGAGGTGGCAGCGTAAGGATTAGAAGCATCCTCTCTGCGGTCTCTTGAAATCCGAGCTCTGCCCCGCTAACAAAATGGGAAGAGACGCGGATGAGCCGTCATAAACTCGAAAGTCGAAATCCGTGTCGTGCGCGGTGGTCTACTAGCGGCCGGGGTCGGCCTCTTCCTGGTCGCTTCCGTTTTCGTCTATAAGTTCCCGATTTCGCGCGCTCATCGCGTTCCGTACCCGCCACTACTGAGTTACCTCGGTTTAGGGCTAGCCCTGGTCTCCGTCGTGCTGTTCATCGCGGGGCTCGCGCTGGCCGCTAAGTCGTCCGTTGCCGAAGACAGGGACGCCGGTACGAATCCGCTCGTCGTACCGGACTACATCACACGCGTCAACTCGAGCACGCCCGAAGTGCCCCCAGCCCGGGTGGCGGCTGAGACCGCGCCTACGACTCCCGTTCCTCTCGGACGGCCAACCGCGAACTCGGGGACCGATGCCATCGCGAGTGTCGAGCCTCGGTTGGTTCCTGATCAGCTGGGTATGAGTGCCCTCCCAGCCATAATCAACGGTCCAGGGGTAAGCGGGGGATTGGAAGGCGACCCCACAGCTGGGCCGGGGCAGGCAGATGACGGTGGATTTTGTCCATACTGCGGCGCGAAGGCCGAGCCCGAATTCAAGTTCTGCCGCTCGTGTGGGAAGGAACTCGGTGAGAAGCCAACACCCCCGGCCAACGACCAAGCGAGCGCCCTGCTCCCCTAGCCCCGGTTGACATCAGTATGCTGGGCTATGGGAAATCGATCGAGGGAATAGTGCCCCGTCCGTCGGGCCCTGAAAGACTCGCGACTAGTTGGTAACCTCGCAACCCGAACGAGGGACCCACACCGCCGGTGAAGATAACGATGGAGTACCCGCCGAGAATGTAGGTGTCATTCCCGAACGCAGTCCAGGTCTGGTCCGTGGTGTTGTAGAGGGCAACGCCCGTGTTCTGTGAGGAGATCAAGGATACGGCATCCGTCGAAGGTGGACGGGGCCACTTCACATCCCGCCCGCTCGAGTTCCGGAGACTTAGATTGAGGCCCGTCACGCCGAGAGCGCTGCCTGCGATTTCAATCGAGTAACAGTAGTGACCGACGAGGCTCGGGCATCCGACTATTTCCGAAGCCGTTTCGTTGAGCGGCACGCCCCAAGATAGGCTCAAGGACCCGCACTCGAGTGCATTGCAGCCGAACGAAGGGGCTGCGGGCTGCAGGGCAACCACCGCAACGACCAGCATCGCGCCGATGGCCGCGCCGAACGTCAAGCCCGCCGCCATTGGGGGTACCCGCAGATTCCGAGGTCGGACACCCATCTGTCGCCCCTTTCGAGTCCTTTTGCTCGCAGTCCGTGATGGGCCGATCCGTCCCTTAATGTCTCGTCCTGACCCCCATGCGAGGCTTGGCATGGCACGCGCCGCAACTCGGCCGAACGATCCGGACGGGTGTATTGTTCCTTGCACCC
>JASHUS010000024.1 GCA_030039865.1 Thermoplasmata archaeon | reverse complement strand
AGGTCTCGCCGAGCAGATCGAAGAGCCGCGCCTGCCGCTCGGAGCGCAGGAAGGCGCGCAGGAGCTCCCGCCCGGTCCGGGCGTCGTCCTCGAGGCGCCGCCGGTACTGGCGGAGTTGCTCCTCCTCCTCGTCGGTCTGGGGCACGTCTTCGACGCCTTCGAGCAGGTCGAGCGCGACGTCGCGGTCGCGAACCTGGCCGACGAGGCGCGTGAGGCGTCGGAACCGGACCGCGAGCGGGTGCAGCTGGACCCGGCCCGTCGCGCCGAGGAGCTGCTCCCAGATGGAGAGCGCCGTCTGCAGCCGTCGCATGTCGCGATGCAGCCGGTGGAGGCTCGCCGGCGGGGGCCGCGGTTCGTGGATCACTTCGTCGACCTGTCGGACGACCTCGTCGAGGCTCTTGCGGAGCTCCGCGGTGAGGCGGGCCGCGTCGTAGACGACCCTCCCCCGCGGCACGCCCTTCCCCGGACCGCGGAACCCCGGAAGGTTGGTAAATCCGCCCATCCGTCGCCGCCCGGCCGATAGCCCAACCGCGCCCTATTAGAAGGTCACTCGCTTCCGACTCGCGTGCGGGGCGCGCGGTTGACCGTGGACGACCGGTCGCCCGATACCGCCTCGCCCCGGGCCCGCTCGAGCCTGGGCGTGATCGACCTCGGATCCAACACGGCCCGCTTCGTGGCGTTCGAGGTCGCCCGGGCGGGCACCGTCCGGGCGATCTACGAGACGAAGGACGTGCCGCGGCTGGGCCTCGACCCCGGTCGAGAGGGCCGGCTCACTCCCGAGACGATCGCGCGCGGCGTCGCGACCGTCCGACGGTTCGCGAAGTTGGTCCGAAGCCTCGAGCTCGCGAAGACCCTCGCGGTGGCGACCAGCGCCGTACGGGATGCCCCGAACGGTCCCGAGTTCGTGCGCGAGGTCGAGCGGTCGACCGGGGTGTTGCTGCGGATCCTCTCGGGCGCCGAGGAAGCCCGCTACGCGTACCTCGGGGTCGCGGGCGCGTGGGAGCTCGAGAACGACATCGTGCTCGACCTGGGTGGCGGATCGCTACAGCTCGCCGAGGTCCGGGGCGGACATCTCCACAACTCGGTGAGCCTGCCGCTCGGCGTGCTCCGTCTCTCCCAGCGGTTCTTCGCGCACGATCCGCCGAAGCGCCGCGAATGGGACGAGCTGCGGGAGTACGTCCGGGAGACGTTGACCTCGGTCGTCGAGGCGTTCGGTCGGTCCCCGTCCCGGCTGCTCGGCATCGGCGGCACGGTCCGCGCGCTCGCCCGCGCGACGATCGAACTACGGCAGTGGCCGGTCCGGCGGGTCCACGGCTACACGCTCTACGATCACGACCTCGAGGCGCTCGCCGAACTGCTCGGCGAGATGCCGGCCGCGAAGCGCCGGGCGATCCCCGGGATCGGGGGCGACCGGGCGGACGTCGTGCTCGCCGGCATCGTGGTCCTCGAGGAGCTGATCCGGGCGACGAAGATCGACCGGATCGTCGTCTCGGGTACCGGGATCCGCGAGGGGATCGCGCTGGAAGCGATCGGCGCGAAGTTGCCCGTGCCAGCGACGGAGCTCGCGGAGCGATCGGTCGCCGCGGCCGCCGAGTCGTTCCGCTTCGAGATCGAGCACGGGCGCGCGGTCGCCGAGACCGCGGTCGCGCTGTTCGAGGTGCTCGCGCCCAAGGTCGGGGCCGGCGAGGACGCGCTGCTCGCGCTCCGGGTCGCCGCGTGGATGCATGACGCCGGGATCTCGATCGATCTGTGGAACCACGCGCACCACTCCGCGTATCTCGTCCAGAACTACCCGATCTGGGGGCTGAGCCAACGGGAGGTCCTGCTCGCGTCGATGGCAACGTACCTCCACGAGGGCGACGACCCGCCGTCCCAGTGGAAGAAGGGCTACCTGCCGCTCATCCGGCCGGCCGACCTCGACCTCGCGATGCGGCTCGGTGCCATCCTCGAGGTCGCCGAGATCCTGACGCCGGCCCGTCCCCGCTTCTCGCTGAGCGGGCAGGGCCGGGCGCTCGGAGTGAGCTTTTCTGCCCCCTCCCTTACGAACCTCCCCCCGCGCTGGGGGGAAAAGGTCCGTAAGCCGATGGAGCGCATCTTCGGTCTCGAGGTCCGACTCCCGCATGCCTGATACCCCGTCCCCGACGCACGGATTTCCGGGTCGCCTCCTCGTCTTCGAGGGGCTCGACGGGAGCGGGAAGTCGACCCAGGCCGCGTTGCTCGGCAAGTGGCTCCAGTCCCGCGACTATCGCGTTTTCCACACGGAGTGGAACTCCTCCGAGCTCGTCTCGGGCGTCATCCGGCGGGGCAAGAAGAAGGGCCTCCTCACCCCGACGACGTTCAGCCTGCTCCACGCGGTCGACTTCGCGGACCGGTTCGAACGGACGATCTTCCCGCCGTTGCGCGCGGGCTACGTGGTCGTCTGCGACCGGTACGCCTACACCGCGTTCGTCCGCGACGCCGCGCGCGGCTGCGACCCGAAGTGGGTCCGCACCGTCTACTCGTTCGCCCCGCGGCCCGACCGCATCTTCTACTTCCGGGTGCCGGTCGCAGTGACGCTCAAGCGCAAGCTCGCCTCGCGCCTCAAGATCAACTATTACGAGGCCGGCATGGACCTCGGGCTCTCCGACGACGTCCAGGAGAGCTACACCCGCTTCCAGAGCCGGCTCCGCGCGGAGTACGAGAAGCTCGCGACGGTCGACAAGTTCACGGTCATCGACTCGACCCGCTCGGTCGAGGAGATCCAGGCCGAGCTCCGGACGAACCTCCAGCCGATGCTCGACGGCTTCCCCACGGGCGCGAGCCTCCTCCATGACAGCTAGGACGTACGGCACGACGCTCCCCGGGCTCCCGAAGGAGCCGCTGCCGGGCAAGCTCATCGTCATCGAAGGGGCCGACGGCTCGGGCCGGACGACCGAGGTCGCGCTCCTCAAGGCGTGGCTCGAGGTCGAGGGTCACGCGGTCGTCGACACGGGCCTCCGGCGCTCGACGCTCGTGAGCGCCGAGATCGACCGGGCGAAGCAGGGCCACACGCTCGCCGCGTCGACCCTCGCGCTCCTCTACGCCGCGGACTTCGCCGACCAGCTCGAGAACAAGATGATCCCGGCGCTTTGGGCCGGCACGACCGTCCTCGCGGACCGGTACGTCTACACCCTCATGGCCCGGGCGATCGCGCGCGGCGCCTCGCGGGAGTACGCCCGCGAGCTCTACAGCTTCGCGCTCCGCCCCGACCTCGTGATCTTCCTCGACGCCCGCACGGAGATCCTCCTCCACCGGTCGATCGGCAAGTACGGCTCGCTCGACTACTGGGAGTCCGGGATGGACCTCTCACTCTCGCGCGACCTCTTCGAGAGCTTCTTCCTCTACCAGGACCGGTTGAAGCGCGAGTTCGAGTGGATGACGACGGAGTACGACTTCCATCGGGTCGACGCGAACCGGTTCCCGGAGCAGGTGCACCTCGACGTCCAGAAGCTCGTCGCGCCCCTCTACGGGAAGGCAAGCCCGGCGCCTAGCGCGCCCGCGCCCAAGATGGGCAACCCGCTCAATCGCGGACGTCGGAGAGCTGCTTCCGGGTAAGCAGCCAGACCAGTCGGGCCGTACCGGGTCCGACCGACGCCGGGAACTCGAGGCACGCGGCCCCTCCCTTCGCGAGATGGACGAGCGGCACCTCGTCGCCGGCGAGCGCCATCCCGACGAACTCGGCGAGCGTCGGATCATGCCCGACGAGGACGATCTCCTGGCCGGTCTTCGCCGAGCGGCGCAGCCGCTCGAAGATCGGGCCCGGAAGGCGCCCGGCCGACAGCTCGTCCCACTGCTCCATCGTGCGGCCGTCGCCGATCGTGCGCTGCACGAGCTCGGCGGTCGCCATCGCCCGCGTCGCGGCGCTGGTCGCGATCCGGTCCGCGGGCGGGACCAGCCGAGCGAGCCCCTTCGCCGCCCGGCGGGTCTGGCTCACGCCCTTCGGGGTGAGGGGTCGCCGATCGTCGTTCGGCCAGCGCACGGGGTTACGGACCTCGGCGGGGCCGTGGCGGACGACCAGCACACGAACGTTGCGGGGGCCATGGGAGGGACGGGGCATCGTCCAAGAGGGATTATCTCCGAGGCGTCCGAGTAGAAAAATGCTTGGAATCTGGCTAAACACGGGCTTTCTGGGGTTATCCTACGTTCCGGCGGCTCGGGTCAACGACCATCGCCGGGCGTATCCATCCCAGACCCGGACAGTCGATATACCGCGCCCGCGTTTGGATTCCGCGCGAGAGCTGATGGAAGTTCCCGAAGTCCATTACGCTCAGAGCGGCGATACGCGGATCGCCTAC
>JASHUS010000225.1 GCA_030039865.1 Thermoplasmata archaeon | reverse complement strand
GGCGGCCATCGCCCCAACGACCCCTCGCGGCTACTAGGGGTTGGCGGGACGGACGGCGCGACCGGCGAGCCTATCCCCCGGCGCGGTTCTCCCCGCGCTCGGCACAGCTCCCGGACCCGGCCGATCCGGCCGGCGGGAGCGAATCGGGGGAACGTGACCGTCGATCAGCTCCGAGTACGACCCGGTACCCGCGTGCGGCTCGCGCGGTACGACCCGGAGGACACGTCGGCCTTCCCCGGCACGAAGCGGGCCGCCCGCAAGGACTCCGACCGGAACATCCGGGAACTGGACCGCCTCCAGGAGCTATTGTACGCGAGCCATGCGGGGCCGGTCCTCGTCGTCCTGCAGGCGCTCGACACGGGAGGGAAGGACGGGACGGTCCGCCACGTCTTCGAGGGCGTGAACCCGCAGGGCGTCCGGGTCGCTCGGTTCCGCGTCCCGACCGAGGTGGAGCACGACCACGACTTTCTCTGGCGCGTGCACGCCGAGACGCCCGCGAAGGGCGAAATCGTGATCTTCAATCGGAGCCACTACGAGGACGTCCTCGCGGCCCGCGTCGACCGCCTCGCCCCGCCGCGGGTGTGGCGTCGACGCTACCGCGCGATCAACGACTTCGAGCGGATGCTCCACGACGAGGGGACGACCGTCCTGAAGTTCTTCCTGCACATCACCCGGGAGGAACAGCGGAAGCGCCTCCAGGAACGGCTCGACGATCCGACGAAGCACTGGAAGTTCAGCCCGGCCGACTTGAAGGAACGCTCGCGCTGGCCGCTCTACGTCCCCGCGATCGAGGAGATGCTCGAGCGCACGAGCACGGCGTGGGCGCCGTGGTACCTCGTCCCGTCGAACAAGAAGTGGTTCCGCAACTGGGTCGTGTCGAAGACCCTCGTGGAGACCCTCGAGCGCCGTCACCTCAAGTGGCCCCCGCTGCCGCCCGACGCCAAGAACGTGCGCATCCCGTGAGGGAGGCGGATCCCCCGGCGGCGCGCACGAGCCGGCGTCCGTTCCGGCTCGCCGCCTACGCGCTCGGGGTCACGGCGTTCGGCGCGGGCGCGCCCACCCCGCTCTACGCCGTCTACGAAGCGCGCTACCACTTCAACTCGGGCGTCCTCGCCGCGGTCTTCGCGGCGTACACGATCGGCGTCCTCGTCACGATGCTGCTCGTCGCGCCGCTCTCGGACGTCATCGGCTACAAGCCCGTGCTCTTCGTCGGGATGGGGCTCACCGCGCTGAGCGGCGTCGCGTTCGTCCTCGCATCCGGCGTCCTCGGGCTCGCGCTCGCGCGCGTCATCTCGGGGCTCGCCGTGGGGGCGACCACGAGCACGGCGACCGCGTCGATGGCCGCGCTCGAACCGCGGCACGACCAGCACCATGTGGCGCGGGTCTCGGTCGCGGCGAACTTCGGCGGGGTCGCGTCGGGGATCTGCGTGAGCGGCCTCCTGGCCCAGTACGGTCCCGCTCCGACCGAACTCGTCTTCCTCGTCCTCATCGGCGCGAGCCTCGCGGGTCTCCTCGCCGTCCACTACATCCCCGAGATGATCGAGCGACCGGCCTCGGGCGGGCGGATGCGCGTCCAGCGGCTCTCGGTGCCCCGCGAGATCCGACTTCCGTTCGGCGTCGCCGCGGGGGCGCTCGCGGCGTGCTACTCGATCTACGGGTACTTCGGCGCGATCGCGCCGACGTTCCTGCGGGTCTCGCTCGCGATCGAGAACAAAGCCGGCTCGGCGGGGGTGATCGCGCTGATGTTCGGCCTGGCCGCGATCGTGCAGCTCGGCCTCGGGCAGGTGCGCGACCGCCGGGCGCTCCTCACCGGCCTGCCGTTGATCCTCCTCGCCACGGTCGTCGTGACCACGGCGCTGGCGCTGCGCTCGCTCGCGCTCTTCGCGCTCGGCGCGGCGATCCTCGGCCTCGGCGTGGGCACGGCGTACATGGGCGGCACGACGTTGGTCGACCGGGTCGCGCCGGTCGCCCGGCGGGGGGAGATCCTCTCGGCGTACTTCGTCGTGGGGTACCTGGCGCTCGCGATCCCGACGATCGGGCTCGGCGCGACGATCGACGAGTTCGGGCTGCTCCCGACGGCCGTCGCGTTCGGATCGGCGCTCGCGCTCCTCGTGGCGACCCTCTACCTGGTCACCCGCCGGACCCCGACCCCGCCGGGCGGGGAAGGGCGGCCCCGCGACGCGCCGTAGGCCCGTACCCTGTCAGAGCCTGACACGCGCCCGCTCGAGCCCGTGCGATTTAAGTGACCGGGCGGGTTGGTACTGATCGTCCTCCGCGAGGCGACGACCATCATGACGGACGCAGAATCCCGGTACGAGCGCATCGAGGTGCCCGAAGAGCACCCCGAGGAGCGGATCACCGACTTCCGCGAAGTGCTCCACTCCTACTCCCGGGAGGAAGCGATGCTGGAAGGGCAGCGCTGCCTGCAGTGCGCGCTCCCGTTCTGTGTCGAGGCGTGCCCGATCACGCAGGACTGCCGCGGGTACATCGGGCTCGTCGCGGACGGCCGGTTCGATGAGGCCGCGCGACTCACGCTGCGCGAGAACCCGCTCGCGACGACGCTCTGCAAGGTCTGCTACCACTACTGCGAGGACGCGTGCATCATGCGGGGACGCGGCGTTCCGATCGCGATCCGGCACCTGAAGCGCGCCGCGCTCGAGTTCGGGAACTCCGACCTCGAGTACGTGCCGAGCGCGCCCCGGCACCAGCGGGTCGCGATCCTCGGCGCCGGCCCGACCGGCCTCATGGCCGCCTGGGAGCTGTGCATGCGCGGCTACTCCGTCACGGTCTTCGAGCGCCAGCGCGCGGTCGGAGGGCAGGCGGGGGCGATCCCCCACTACCGGATGCCGAACCACGAGCTCCTGATCGACCTCCAGCGGTTCCGGCGATTCGACCTCACGTTCGTCGAGGGCAAGGCGGGGGGAGTCGATTGCACGCCGGAGAGCCTCCTCAAGGAGGGGTACCGCGCCGTCCTCGTCTCGATCGGTGCCTCGAAGGCGGGCTATCCGGGCATCCCGGGCGAGCACCTTCCGGGCGTGATCCCGGCGCTCGACTACCTCTACGACGTCAACCAGGGCCGTCCCGTGATCCTCGGTAAGCAGATCGTCGTCGTCGGCGGCGGGGACGTCGCGGTCGACGCGGTGCGCACCTCGCGGCGTCTCTCGCCCAACGCGGCCGTCACGATGGCCTACCGGCGGACGCGCGGCGAATCCCCCGCGGGCGAGGAGGAGATCCGGGAGACCGAGCCCGAGGACATCCAGTTCAAGTGGCTGCTCTCCCCGCTCGCGATCCTGGGCAAGGACCGCGTCGAGGGGATCGTCTTCCAGCGGATGGAGCTCAGCGCGCCGGACCACTCCGGACGACGGGCTGTCGTCCCCGTCCAGGGCGCGACCGAGACGATCGAGTGCGACACGATCATCATGGCGATCGGCGAGAAGGCCGACCTCACCGGGTTCTCCCCCGAGCTCGGTCTCAAGATCGGCAACAAGGGCTGGCCCGAGGGCGGCAAGCCCGACTACTCGACCGACCTCGAAGGGGTCTTCGCGGCGGGCGGCCGCTCGGTCGTCCACGCGATGGCCGCGGGCACGAAGGCCGCGCTCGCGATCGAGGAGTACCTCTGCGCGAAGGAAGGTCGCCCAGTCCCGCCCCGGCCGGACCCATTCGGGGAAGGCGTCACACCGCCGGTGGTCCCGGACGGATACTCCGGTCCGGTCTGGAAGCCGTAGTCGGACCGGGCGCTCCCCCCGCGGCGGACCCCCTCCCCATTCGGTTACGGCGACAGCGTTGGGCTTTTCCGTCCGGCGCCTATCCGCCCCGCGATGACCGGGTGCGACGACGGTGAGCGCGGGCAGACATGCTCGCCCTCGGCAATCGCCGACGCATCCGCCCGCCGAAGTCCACGATTGTCGATGGGCGTCCAATCGGGAGTCCGATGTGGAAGACGGGATAGAAGTAGGAGTAGGGTGCGTCGTCCCGCGATGTCCAGCGCATCTGTCGGCGCCCGGCCATCGCGTCGTGCGGGCTCGTACGCTCGACGCCGCAGAAGTGCTCGATGACCGGTCCGATCGTCTTCGCGGGATCCGCGTTCGGGGGCGTCGCGGCGTGGATGGCCAACTGGCTGACGCTGTCGCTCGCGATCACGTGGACCGTCGCGGGGATCATCCTGGTGCTGGTCGGGTGGCTGACCCTTCCCCGGCGTCGCACGGCCGAGTCCGATGAAACGCCCGTGCGGCCCGGCTCGGCCGCAGCCCGCGTCGTCGGCGGGGCGGTCCTCGCCGCGTTCGCCACCATCGTGGCGGCGT
>JASHUS010000023.1 GCA_030039865.1 Thermoplasmata archaeon | reverse complement strand
TCAGAGAAGCCACCGGACGCAGTCGTAAGATCCGGACCCCATCGGGAGAAACCCCCTGCGTTCGATAGGCCCCCATCGGCGACGAAAAGCCGCGGAGATTCAGGTGCCCATCTACGCACGCTCCGCGCCAGCATGGGATCACGTCTCGACATGTCCGGAGCAGCGAAGGAAAAGCACGGGAGGAAGAGGTTAGGGTCCTGCCGGTCGCACGGACTTGCCTTCGGCCGGGCCGCCGCCGGACCCCGGGTGACAGTGGCTCTCCGCGTTACACTCTAGAAGACGTAGACCACATTCGTGTCGAATCCGGTCACGTACATGTCGTCGTTGTACTCATCGTATGCCAGCCCGAGGGCGTGGGAGTCAGCGGCCGTCGACATCTTCTTGACAATCGACCAACCGCCGTAGTTGAGGGGCTCTCCGCTCAGCTCGTACGCCTTGCCGTTCACGTCGTTCGTCACCCAGATCGTCTGCGTCGACTGATCCCAGGCCACGCCGTAGGGCCCATCGAATCCTGAAACGGTTTGGACGACCTCCCAGCACGTCGGACAATCGTATCGGCTGACCGTGAGTACGGAGACCGATTTCGAACCGGTATTGGCCACCAGCTCGTCCTGGGTCGCAGGATCGTACGCGAGTCCATGCGGATTGGCCCCGACGGTGATGCTACCGTAGACGATCGACGTGGCAACGTCAGCGTTGAGAATCGAGATGTTTCCGCTTTCGGAGTTGGTCACCAGAAGGACGTTCTCGAGCGGATCGTAACTGATTTCGGTGGGCCCCGTACCGACCGAGGCGCCGAGGCCACAGTAACCCGCGAGCGTCGGGATGTCGGTGAGATCGTCGCCCAGATAGTTCACCACTTCCATATTGGACGTTTCCGGATCGTAGACGATCCCCATCGGACCGTCGAAGTTGCAACCGTCCGGGTTCGTAAGGGTGGTCACGATCTTGGTGCCGGAAATGATGTAGACTTGGTTCAGCCCGTAATCGGTGACATAGACGTAATTGTCCGCAGGATCGAACGCGGCCTGGATTGGAATGGCGCTCGAGGAGAGCGATATCGTCCCCACCAGAGTACATGTCCCGCTGAGTACGGTGATGTTCGGGGCACCGTTCGCCACCCCGGGGTATCCCTCGTTCGGGACGTACATCTCGTGCGTGACGGGATCGTATCCGGGGTCTCTCGGGGTATCCCCCGTGAAGCACGTCGGATCGGCCGTCGCCTCCACGGCTTGGCGATCCAGTCGGACCGCCGAAGCGGCCGCCGGCATCCACGCGAGCACCAGCAACGCGCCGACTACCACCGATATTCCCAGAACGGTCGCGAGTCTGGTCCATCCCCCTCTGCCTACGCCGCGCATTCTCGTACCTCCCCTCCGGGGCCTCCGCCCCGGCCGGTGCACGAATTCCGGCTACATCAATCTGGGTAAGCGCACGATTCGGGCGTCGAGGACGGCCAGGCTGGAACCATCCTTCAAAGCAAGGCACCCCTTCGGCAGGGACTGCCGCGCAACGTGGATCCGCGCGCGGCCGGACCGCGGGTCCTCGGCCTAGTGGGCCAATGAGCTGCTGAACCACGCCCGCGTCGGGGCGTCGATGTCCATCTGCCAGAAGAGGGCGTTCATCTCCCCTCGGTGCTGGAGCTCCTCCTCGACCAAATGCCAAATCATCGTCCGCAGGTTCACTCTCATCGTGTACGGCTCTCCGTCTCCCCCAATTCCTCGGACGAGGAAACTCTCATCCAGACGGGCCGGACTCAGCGACCTTGCGAGAACACGACTGGACCGGGCGATGCGACCGGCCGTCCGTCGAATCTCCGCGGCCGACAGGTCCCCGTTGACGCGGGGATGCGAGTCCTGACGATTTTCCGGGACACTCTCGAGCCACCAAATGTTGTTGTCGAGGATGTGCAGGAAGATGTCCTGAATCGACGGAAAGGACGCACCCCGGTCCCGCACGCGTTCCGACCGCGGCAGCGCGAGGAGTCTTTCCAAGTAGGTCTTCCGAGTCATCACGAGCCACTCGATCCAGGCTCGGGCTAGGTCCACCTCGCTGACACGACGTGTTGCCGGCCCTCGTTTCGGCTTCCGCCTTCGAATACTCCGGCGCGGCATCGAGCGGTCCTTCCCGGGGATCCTCGGCACGGGTCTCGCTCGACCTCGGGGCCGGCCCCGATACGTGGAGGAGTTTTGCCTACTTCAAACCGGGGCCGCGCTCGGCCCTGGGCGCGGGGGAGCCGCAGGAGACGTCCGGTGGGCCGGCGTTGCGAGGGCCGTTCCTGAGAGCTCATTACTCGCCCGGGAGTGCTCGCCCGAGCCGATGCCGTTCCAGCTAGGGATCGACAGCTTTGTCGCGGCGTTCGAGGAGCGGAGCGACCACGCGCCGCCCGTTGAGCGGGTGCGGGACCTCCTGATCCAGATCCAGCGGGCGGAATCCGTCGGCCTCGATCTCTTCGGCATCGGGGAGCACCATCGCAAAGGGTTCCTCGATTCGGCCCCGGCCGTGATCCTCTCGGCCGCCGCTGCGAGGACCGAGCGCATCCGCCTCACCAGCGCCGTCGCCGTTCTCAGTGCCGCCGACCCGGTGCGCGTCTTCCAGGAGTTCGCCACCGTCGACCTGATCTCGCAGGGTCGCGCTGAGATGGTCGCGGGCCGCGGCTCGTTCATCGAAGCGTTCCCGCTGTTCGGCTACGCGCTCGACGACTACGACGCGCTGTTCACCGAGAAGCTCGAGCTCTTGCTCAAGATCCGGGACAACGAGCGGGTGACGTGGTCGGGCCGGTTCCGACCCGCGCTCACCGGTCAGGGCATCTACCCGCGTCCGGTGCAGAATCCCTTCCCGATCTGGGTCGGCGTCGGCGGAACGCCGGAGTCGTTCGCGCGGGCCGGGGCGCTCGGCCTGCCGCTCATGGTCGCGATCATCGGCGGGGTCACGCGTCAGTTCCGACCGCTGGTCGATCTCTACCGGGAGACCGGTCGCAAGGCCGGCTTCCCGACCGAACGGCTCCGGGTCGGGATGCACAGCATCGGCTATGTGGCCGAGACGCGGAAGGAGGCGGTCGAGGACTTTTACCCCGGCTGGGCGCGCGCGATGAACGAGATCGGCAAGGAGCGCGGCTGGCCGCCGGTCCGCCGCGACGACTTCGAGGCGCAGAGCGGGCCCCAGGGCGCCCTCGTGGTGGGGGACCCCGACGAAGTGGCGGAGAAGATCGTGCGGCACGCGAGGGCGCTCGGCGGACTCGTTCGCATGACGTTCATGATGGGCGTTGCGGACGTTTCGCAGGAGAAGATGCT
>JASHUS010000224.1 GCA_030039865.1 Thermoplasmata archaeon | reverse complement strand
CCGACGGCCGGCTGGACGGCTCGCGATTCTCCCTTGAGATCCGCGATCGGGCCCCGACCTCCCGCCCCGTGGACGTGCGGGCGCTGCACGCCGAGTTCGATCCCGTCCTGCGGTTGGCCCCGTTGACCCGGGACCGCCGACGGACGCTCGCCCAAGCGGCGTTGCAGTACGTGCTCTTCTGGCCATGGGTCGCGGCGGCCATCCTTCCGGCGTCCTCGCTCGAGCGGTGGTCGGAAATCGACGGGACATTCGGAGCCCCCCCCTTGACGGTCGAGGAGCTCTCGGCGCTGGACCTGGTTCCGCGACGGCGGCCGCTGGGGTCCCGCCCCCCGAACTAAAGTACCCTCCCGGCATTTTTCCAGCATGCTCGCGGTGGGGCAGCAAGCGCCCGATTTCACCGGAACGACGGCCGACGGGTCGGCGCTCCAACTGTCGCGATTTCGGGGGCAGCCCGTCGTGCTGTACTTCTACCCGAAGGCGAACACCGCCGGCTGCACGCTCGAGGCGCGAGGTTTCACGGAACACTATGCGGAGTTCCAACGCGCCGGCGTCGCGGTGATCGGCGTCAGCGTCGATACCGTGGAGTCGCAGCAGAAGTTCACCGAGAAGTGCGCGATCCCGTTCCCCCTGGTCGCCGACCACGATAAGGCGATCGCGAAACAGTACGGCGTGATCGGCCTGCTGGGGGTGGCGAAGCGCGTCACGTTCCTGCTCGATGGCACCGGTACGGTTACCCGGGTGATCGAGGGGATGCTGCCGGGCCCCCATGTCAGCGGGGCGCTCGACAGCCTCGCCGGCTCCCCGAAGACCGACCCCGCCCGCGCCTCGTAGCGACGCGCTCGCCAAACGTTCTATCCCGACGGGCGCTGGTCGCTCCGGCGGGGCCATGAAGATCCGGTCGGTCGAGGCGATCGAGGTCGCCGCGCCGGCCGACGAGCTCTCCTCGCCCTGGAGCTCGACGGTCGTACTCGTGCGGATCACGACCGCGAACGGCGCGATCGGATGGGGCGAGGCGCCGACCACGCTCATGACCCGCCCCGTGGCGGAGAGCGTGCGCGAGGTCGCCCGGTTCTACGAGGGTCGCGCGCTCGAGTCGCACGCGGAGTGTCTGCGGCGTTTCGAGGTCTACTCGTTCTATCGCTCACGGTCGATGGAAGCCACGAGCGCGCTCTCGGCCGTCGATATCGCCTGCCACGACCTGCTCGGGCGCGCGCACGGCCTTCCGATCTCCTCGCTGCTCGGCGGCGCGATCCGCGACCGGGTCCGCGCGTACTCGAACGGGTGGTACTCCGACGCGATCGAGCCCAGCGAGTTCGCCGAGAAGGCGCGCGCGATGGTCCGATCCGGGTTCCGGGCGCTCAAGTTCGACCCGTTCGGCGACGAGTACCGGACCCTCTCGACGGAGGGGCTCCGCGCGGCCACGGCCCGCGTGGCGGCCGTCCGCGCGGCGGTCGGCGAAACCGTCGATCTCCTGATCGAGTTCCACGGGCGTTTCCTGCCCGAGGCCGCGATCCGCGCGGGGCGGGCGCTCGACGCCTACCGGCCCGCGTTCATGGAGGAGCCGGTGCTACCGGAGCTGTGCGATGCGCTCGCCCGGTTCCGCCGGGCGGTCCGGACCCCCGTCGCGCTGGGGGAGCGCCTCCTCACCGCGGCCGACTTCGAGAGCTTCCTCGCCCGCGGTCTCGTCGACATCCTCCAACCCGACATCACGAACTCGGGCGGCTTCACGTACGGCCGGGAGATCGCGGGGGTCGCCGCCGCGCACGGGGCGCCGGTCGCGTACCACAACGCGTTCGGACCCGTCCAGACCGCCGCCACGCTCCAGATGGACGCGGTCCTGCCGACGTTCTTTCTCCAGGAGAGCTTCGAGGCGAGCTGGCCGGCCTGGAAGCGCTCGCTCGTCCGCGGCTACGCGCTCGAGGCCGGGGCGTTCGCGATCCCCGCGAAGCCGGGCCTCGGCATCGAGGTCGACGAACGGGCGGTCGAGCGGTACCGTTCCGAGGCGATCGAGCCGATCGGCCCCGAGCCGCCCTGGGTGATCGCCGGGACCTGGGCGCGGCGAGCCCCCCGGAGGGCCGGTTCGGACCGGCGCGTCAGGAGGGCGTCAGCGCGTTCACGACGATCGTGATCGACTGGTACGTCGTGCCCGGCAGGTTCGGGGTCGTCACGTAGATCGCGAAGATGTTCTCGCCGGGCTCGGTGTACCCCATCGCCGGCACGCTCACGGGGGTCACGGGGTCCGTCCCCCGGATCTTGAAGCCGTACGCCGCCGCGGTGGAGCTCGGGACGACGTCGTAGATCGTGTGGTTGATCGAGTCCCAGTTGGTGATCGGGATCGGGATCGACCAGCTCCCGCCGGGGCTGACCGACACGGGGTATCCCTCCGCCGAGGACGAGACGTTGAACCACGTCATGTGGAACCAGGACTCGCCGGTCGCGGTCGTGCCCTGCAGGATCTGGACCGCGACGGCATCGATCTGGACTGGGGCCGGCGTGTGCGACGGGAGGACGAGGACGCCGGCCGCGATGAGGACGAGCAGGACCGTGAGGACCACGGCCATCACTCCGACGAGCGCGAAGATCAGCCGCTTGCGTCGCTGGTGGGGGCTACGGAACGCCATGGCTCCCGCCGCCGCTACGAGCGCCCTCCGCGTCCAATCCCGGTCGATCGCCTACGTGCTCGGAGGGGCGAGCGTGTTGAGCGGGATCGCGGCCAGCACCGTCGAGGGGTAGCCCGTGTACGTCAGGTAGATCTCGCACGAGCCCGGCGTGGAGAAGCACCACGGCGGGGCGCCGTGGTAATCGTCGAAGTCGGACTGGAACGTCGGGATGTACTCGGTCGTGCTGTGGTCCCCGCCGGACGAGTACGTCTCGTGGCACCCGTCCTCGGGCGTCTGATCATCGAAGGTGACGCCGCCCGCGTTCGCGACGCACATGAAGTCGAGGGGCGGCACGATCGTGCGGCCCCCGACGGTCTCGGTGCTCGTGTGGAGGTAGAGGATCAGCGTATCGCCGTTCTCGAGCGTGGTGATCCCCTGGCTGAGGGGCACGAAGAGACCCAGCCGGTTGTAGTACGTGCCGTACGCCGCGCCCTCGAAGCCGCCCGCGTTGAAGTTGCCGCAGTACCCCAGGAGGGGAGCGTCCGACGCCGGTTCCGACGTCAGTCCCGGGAACCACGTCATCGACGCAAGGGTACCGTTGACGAGGATCGTGGTACCTCCGGTCGCGGTACTGTTGTAGCACACGAACGTGAAGTCGATGTCGTCGAGCGGGATCGCCGAGGGCGAGTGCGCGGAGATGATGATCTGGGTCGACGGCATCGTGGAGAAATTGCCCGTCACGGAGTTCTCGCACTCGGCGAACCAGCTCGTGTCGGGCGGCTCATCGTTGTCACCGCCGACCCAGTCGGCGACCTTCGACGAGTCGAGACCTCCGGTCGTGCCGTTGTACGTCTCTTCCTCGTAGTCCGTGATGTTGTAGCCCCACGGCTGGCAGTCGGTCGGGTCGCCCCAGACCGGGTTGCTGCCACCGGTGCGGATCGTGAAGCTGATCGTCGGCGGGGCCGGCGGCGTGTAGATCCGGAACGACCACAGGAGCGCGCCCGCGACGATCGTCATCGCGAGGAGAAGGATGACCCCGATGATCTCGGCCACACCGCGGCGATTCCGCCGGCGGCGCAGGCGCCCCCGCTGACGCATTGCCATATTGATGCGCATAACGGATTATCAATCTTCCTCAAGAACCCCGGGGGCCGCCTCGGCCCCGCCGGTGGGTCCGCGCGGCCGCTCCCCGGGGGTCTTCGAAGAGAGCTCGGTCGACGCAGCGGGCGGGAGCGAGAGCCGCCGGAGAGGATTGAACTCCCGACCTGCTGATTACAAATCAGCCGCTCTACCGACTGAGCTACGGCGGCACGGCTGAGGGACGCGCGCCCGTCCGATATGAGGCCTCCGGGCGTTCGGCGACCGCGCGGGTCGGGCCCGGTGCCTACATAGCCGACCGATGCGTGGGCGTCGGGCGATGGCCCAGACGTTGGAGAGCCGTCGGATCATCCGGGCTCCGCGCGGGACGGCGCTCTCCTGCCAGGGTTGGCCCCAGGAGGCCGCGTTGCGGCTCCTCATGAACAATCTCGATCCCGAGGTCGCCCGCGACCCCGAACACCTGATCGTCTACGGCGGTCGGGGGAAGGCGGCCCGAGACTGGGGCGCGTTCGACCGGATCGTCGAATCTCTCCGAACGCTCGGCGCCTCGGAGACGCTCCTCGTCCAGTCGGGCAAGCCGGTGGGGATCTTCCCCACGCATCCGGACGCTCCGCGGGTCCTCATCGCGAATGCGCTGATCGTTCCCCGATGGGCCACGGACGACGTCTTCTGGGACCTCGAGCGCCGCGGACTGACCATGTACGGTCAGATGACGGCCGGTAGCTGGGTGTACATCGGCACGCAGGGGATCCTGCAGGGAACGTACGAGACCCTGGCCGCGCTCGCCCGGACCGAGTTCGGCGCGTCCGACCTGAAAGGACGGTGGATGCTCACTTCGGGACTCGGCGAGATGGGCGGCGCGCAGCCGCTCGCGGTCACGCTCCTCGGGGGGGCCGCGCTGATCGTCGACGTCGACCCGCGTGCGATCGAGCGGCGTCTGTCGTACCGGTACCTCGACGTCGAGGCCGCGAGCCTCGACGAAGCGGTGCGGCTCGTGGAGGATGCCGCGCGCGCCGGAACCCCCCTCTCCGTGGGCCTGCGCGCGAACGCGGCGGACGTCTACCCCGAGATCGTCCGGCGGGGCCTTCGTCCGGACATCGTGAGCGACCAGACCGCGGCCCACGACATCCGCGTGGGGTACATCCCGCAGGGGATGACCGTCGAGGATGCGGCGAAGGCGCGAGCGGCGGACTTGGACGGGTATCTCCGCCGGGTCAAGGCGTCGATCGCGGAGGAGGCCCGGGCGATACTCGCCCTGCGACGGGCCGGTTCGGTCGCGTTCGATTACGGCAACAACTTCCGGACGCAGGCGCGCGAGGCCGGCGTCGCCGACGCCTTCGAGATCTACGGCTACGTCCCGCGGTACATCCGATCGCTCTTCGCGGTCGGCAGCGGACCGTTCCGCTGGCTCGCGCTGAGCGGCGAGGGGTCCGACATTCACCGCATCGATCGGATGATCCTGTCCGAGTTCTCCGCGAACGAACACCTCTGCCGGTGGATCCGGCTCGCGGGGGAGAAGGTCCGCTTCCAGGGACTGCCGGCCCGCATCTGCTACATGGGCTACGGCGAGCGCGAGCGGTTCGGTCACCTCGTCAATGCCCTGGTGCACGACGGCGAGGTCCGGGCTCCGATCGCGATCGGGCGCGATCACCACGACACGGGCAGCGTCGCGAGCCCGTTCCGCGAGACCGAGGCGATGCGCGACGGCTCGGACGCGATCGCCGATTGGCCGATCCTCAACGCCCTCCTCAATGTGGCGAGCGGCGCGACGTGGGTCTCGGTGCACCACGGCGGGGGGACCGGGATCGGCAACTCGATCCACGCCGGTCTCGTCATCGTCGCGGACGGCACGGCGGACGCAGACCGCCGGATCGGACGGACGCTGCACAACGACCCGGGGATCGGCGTCGCGCGTCACGCGGACGCCGGCTACCCCGAGTCCGAACGCCTCGCGCGGGGGGCCGGCTTCCGGATCCCGGGGATCCCCCCGAGCGGACGAGACTGACCGACCGGTGCCGGCGGGGCGCCACGTCCTCGGCAGAGCCGGCGTGCTAGCCCTTCGCATGGGGTCCAAGCCCCGGCGGAACGGTCGAGGCAGTCCCTTATGTCACGGACCCCCGCATGAGGCCCTCGGACGGGGCAGGCCCCGTCGGGAGAACGAAGGAAGAACATGGTAGAGAAGAGCGGAATGAAGACCTGGATCGCGGCGGGCGTCGCGCTCCTGGTGGCGGTCGCGATCGTTCCGGCGCTGTCCGGCGCCGCGAACGCGGCCTCCGTCACCCCGGCGACGAGCGCGAACCCCGCGAATCAGTGGGCGTACGGCGGACAGGGCTGGTCGAACGGCACTGTCCAGCTCGGCAATACGACGATCAACTGGAGCGCGATGTACGGCTGGACCGTGGTGTTCACGGTCACCCCCACCGCGTCCGGCGTGTGGATGATCGAAGAGCAGCGAACGATCGCGGCGACCGTCTCGGCCTCCGCGACGGGACCGGTGCGTTCGATCGTCTATCACTTCCACACCCAGGAAGCCGACACGGGCTTCGCCAACGTCACGAACGGCTCGTCCGTCTACGTGAACGGCTCGGCGGTACCGGCCCTCGGGATCCTGAACGCCTCGGCCTCGTTGCAAGGCGCCACGGAGCAGTCGGTCACCCAGACGGCCGGCAGCCTGTCGCGCAGCGCGTACCTGAACATCACCCGCTCGGGAGAGTTCGCGGTCGCGTTCTCGCCATCGCTGGGCCTGATCCCCCTGAACCTCACGGGGGTCAACCAGTGGAACTCGACGGCGACCGAGACCGGCGCGGGCGCGTGGACGATCGCGTGGAACTGGTCGGACCAGGGCTACAACGGGACCGTGAAGAGCGGCTCCGGATCGGACAACGGCAGCCTCAACGGCAGCGCGACCGTCTCGGTGACGGGCTACAAGGTCGGTCTCACGCACCCCTTCACGGACGGCAAGAGCCGGGTCGGGATCGTGCTGATCTTCCAGGGTCCGTTCAACGGGTACGACGGCTTCCTCCTCGTCCCGCGGGCGTTCGACCCGTGGGGCGCGGCGGCGATGCCGTACAGCTCGTTGGCGCTCGGCACGACGGCCGTCTCCTCGGAGCACCTCTACGTGAGCCCCGGGGCGTTCGGCCCGTCGGTGACGGCGGCCGATCAGACGTTCGGTTCGTCGGACAGCGCCGTGTCCGCGGGCCCGGCGAGCCAGCCGGGTTCGACGGTCCAGGGCGAGCCGATGTCCGTGGCGCAGGCCCAGTCGATCGCCCACGGACTGACGAGCACCCCGTCGAGCACCGGTAGCTCCCCCGCCGCGGGAGGTTCGCTCCTCCTCGTCGGCGTCGGGATCGCGGTGATCGCGGTCGTCGTCGGAGCCGTCGGCGTGATCTCGCTGCGCTCGTACAACCGGCGCCGGTCGAAGGGCAACGGCCCGAACGGCAACGGAGCGTCGATGACCGGTGGCGTCCCCCCCGCCGCGGCCGTCCCGCCCGGTGCGTCGAGCCCGCCCGCCCCGCCGAGCGGAACGGGACCGTTCCAGGACCCGAACCAGCCTCGGTAAGGGCGACCGCGCGCCCCCGGTGGGTCCTTCGGGACCCACCCCAACCCCTTCCCCTTTGATTTTCCCTGCCCCGAATCGACGGGGCGGTTCATCCCGGGCGACCCGTGGGGAGCCGACGGGCGGCCGACTCGAGCACCTCACGGTCGGTATCGTAGGGTACCCGGTCGCGAGCCTCCGCGAGGGAGACCCACTCGTACCGATCGAAGATCGGCTCGGTCCGGATCTCCGCCGACTCGGTCCGACCGAGATAGTAGACGGTCGTCTTGTGCACGTTCTGCCGCTTCTTCGGCTGGTAGAACCGGTAGTGGACCTCGATCAATTCCTCGACGAGCCGGACGTCCGCGAGGCCGGTCTCTTCTCGGATCTCGCGGAGGGCGGCCGCGGGCAGCGACTCGCCCGGATCGACGTGCCCCTTGGGAAAGCACCAACGCGCCTCTTCCTTCTCGTGGAGGAGCAGGATCCGATCGTCCCCCGCGCGGACGACGATCGCGCCGGCGGCGAGCTCGGGTACGATCGGCGCGTCCGGTCGGTACGGCTCGCTCCGGGGCGACACGGCCCCGCGCAGCGCGCCCCGGTGTATCAATCCCCGGTTGGGCCCCGAGCGCCGCGCCCCGCCGGTGACCGACCTCCGACGTCATCTTATCCCTCCCCCGACCTCGACCGCACGTCCGATGCTCGAGCCGGGCGAGGAGTACCACGACCTCGCGAACCTGGTCCGTCGCAAGGCCGAGAAGAACGGGGACCGCGCCGCGGTCCGCTTCGAGCATCGCGAGCTCAGCTACCGGACCCTCGACCAAGAGTCCGAGGAGATCGCGGCGGGGCTCGCCGCCGCCGGGGTACCGGCGGGCGGCCGAGTCGCGTCGTTGCTGTTCAATACCCCGGAATTCCCGCTCCTCTGGTTCGCCTCGGCGAAACGGGGCGCGGTGCTGGTCCCGCTCAACACCGCGCTGAAGGGCGAGATCCTTCGCTACGAGCTCGCCGACAGCGCCCCGAGCGGCCTCGTGATCGATCGCCGCCTGTGGGAAGCGTACGCGCCGATCCGGGCGGGGCTCGGCATCCCGCTCGAGTGGGTCGCGGGCCCGACCGATGGGGCGTCGGTGCCTTCGAGCGTGCCGGAGTTCGCCGCCCTCCGTTCGGGCCGCGCGCTGGACCCTCGGCCGGTGATCCGGCCGCAGGATCCGGTGTCGATCATGTACACGAGCGGCACGACCGGTCCCCCGAAGGGAGCGATCATCCCGCACGAGAAGCAGATCGTGACCCCGCGCGAGATCGGGCTCCGCAGCCGTCTCGCGCCGGACTCGATTCTGTTCTCCGCCTTGCCGCTCTTCCACTGCAACGCGCAGGAGATGACGCTCCTCAACGCGATCCTGAACGACCTCACCGCGGCGTTCGACGAGCGATTCCATGCCTCCACCTACTGGGAATCGGCGGCCCGCTTCCGGGCCACCCACGTATCGTTGCTCATCGCGATGATCAACGTGCTCTACAAGCAGCCGGAGCGGCCGACAGACCGGACCCACGCCGTTCGGACCGCGCTCACCGCCGGCACTACCCGGGCGATCTGGCAGGAGTTCGAAGCGAGATTCGACTGCTCGATCGTGGAGCTCTACGGAATGACCGAATGCGGATGTACGACGCTCATGAACCCACCGGATCGCGTCCGCCTCGGCTCGGTCGGGACCCCGCTCGGGTTCGTCGAAGCGGACGTCGTCGACGACGACGACCGGCCGGTGCCGCCCGGGGTCCGGGGCGAGCTAATCGTCCGCCCCCGCGCCCCGTTCACCATGTTCCTCGGCTACCTGAACCAACCCGAGAAGACCGTGGAGGCGTGGCGGAACCTGTGGTTCCACACCGGCGACTACGTGACGCGGGACCCCGACGGCTACTACTACTTCGTGGACCGGAAGAAGGACGTCATCCGCCGCCGCGGGGAGAACCTGGCGCCGTACGACGTCGAATCGGTCCTCAACCGGCACCCGGCCGTGTTCGAGACGGTCGTCGTCGGGGTCCCGTCGCCGCTCGGCGAGGAGGACGTGAAGGCGTTCGTCCAACTCCGCCCCGGGGCCCGCGCCGAGCCGCGCGAGCTCTTCGAGTTCTGCGCCGCGAACCTTCCGTTCTTCATGGTCCCCCAGTTCATCGAGTTCATCGAGGAGATCCCCAAGACCGCGAACCAGAAGGCCCAGCGGTTCGCGCTGCGGGGGCGCTCGGGAGGGGTGCAGTACGACCGAGACGCGCTCGGCGTCCGGCTCCGCAAGCCGTAGACCGGCCCGTCGGTCCCGACGCGTCCTGCTCGACGCGAACGTGCTCTTCCTGCCGTTCCGCAACGGCTTCCCGCTGGACTCCGAGATCGATCGCCTCGTCCCCGGGGCCCTCCTGGCGGTCCCCGAGTCGGTGATCGCCGAGCTCGATCGCCTGATCGCGCGCGGCACCGCCGACGCGCAAGCCGCGCGCACGCTCGCGCGCCGCTTCCCGTCCGCCCCGACTATGGGCACCGGGGACGACGCGATCCTTCGGTCCGCGCGACGGGGCGGCACTCCCGTCGTGACGGCGGACGCCGAGCTGCGCCGCCGGCTCCTCGCGGCCGGGGTGCCGGTCCTCGCCCCCCGCGACCGTCACCGGCTCGAGCTCCACTTGCCTCGGGTGTCCCGGGAGGCCGGGAAGCCCCGTCGACCGGCGAACCGTTAAGAAGCGAGTCGAGCCTGAGCAAGGCTGAGGACGTCGCGGATGAGGGACGACGACCGAATGCTCGACCTGCCGGCGGCCGAGTTCGGCAGCGGAGTGATCGGGGTCTGCGATATCTGCGGGACGCGTCAGGCCGTCATCGTCCTCAGCAAGGAGCGCTTCAAGCTCTGCGTCATCGACTTCCTCAACAAGACCTGGCTGAAGACCGAGAAGAAACCGGGCGTGCCGGCTCCGCTCTACCGCAGCGACCGCGTCTGGTTCGAGACGCAGGCGGCGGCGTCGGGCAAGGCGCCCGCGATCGTGCTCTCCCCGACGAAGATCGTCCGCCACCCGGTCGTCCTGATCACCCCCGACACCTTCGGCCTCACGACGACGCTGCTCGACGGCGCGATCCGCTTCGCCCGCGAAGGCTTCGAGGTGCTCCTCCCGGATCTACTCAAAACGAGCGGCGTGGGCGGGCTCCACCACGCGGCGATGCGGGCCAGCGGATCTCTCCGCGGCGGCGTCTCGGTCGAGACGGGCCGGACCGCCCGGCTCGTGGCGCTCTACGGGGACGCGCTCGCGTACCTGCGGGGCCGCGAGATGGTCGACACCAGCAAGTCCGCGGTCTTCGGCACGAGCTATGGGGCGACGCTCGCGCTCGGCCTTGCCGCGCGGGACACTCGATTGGCTGCCGTCGCGCTCGCCTACCCGATGCCGGTTCGTCCCCCGGACCTCGGGCGCCTCGTCTCGGCGCCCCTCCTCTACGTCGGCGGGTCGCAGGACCGCGCGGCGTCGCGCGCCCGGGGCCAGCTCGCGGCCGTCGCCGCCGACGCGAAGGTGCCGTTCCAGTACGTCGAGATCTCGGGCGCCCGCCATGACTTCCTCTCGCGCGACCTCCCCGCGTACGATCTGGCGCGGGCCGAAGCCGCGTGGGCCCGCATCCTCGGGTTCCTCAAGCAGCAGCTGATGCCTCCGCCGCCCCGCCCTCCTCCTCCACCGGTCAAGGAGTCGAGCACCGATCCGCTCGCGCCCAAGGTCAAGGCGCCCGCGATCGGGGCGAGCGCACCGGCGGCGGCCGCCCGACCGGCGGGAGCGGGGTAGCCGTCGCCGCGCGGCTCAGTCGTCCGCCGGCACCCGCGAGGCGGTCTCGACCAGCTCTTTCGCCGCGCGCGTGAACCGCATCATCTTGGCGAGGTTCCCTCGGACCTTGAACGTGCCGTCGAGGATCGCCTTGACCGGATCGATCTCCCCGCGACGCAGGCGTCGCCAGTTCTCGGGCGTGCCCTCGTAGACGAACTCGCTCGCGACGTCGCGCGAGTCCGCGTGGAACGTCGCGGCCGAACACTGCCCCCGCGCGAGCTCGAGGTGGATCCCGGGCGCCGGCTCGCTCGCCGTCGCCGCCACGACCCGGAGCAGGATGTCGCCGACCCACTGCGCCGCGGCCTCGCGGTACGCGGCGTTGTCGTTGAGGGCCGCGCGGAACGTCTCGGCCCACTCCGCGGACGGGAACTTCATCGTCGACTCCCGCCCCGGCTACGCGTAGTCATAGAACCCCTGCCCGGTCTTCCGACCGAGGTGGCCCGAGTCGACCATCCGACGGAGCAGGTACGACGCGCGGTACTTGGGGTCGCCGAACTCGCGGTAGAGCGTCTCGCCAACCTCGAGCGCGACGTCGAGCCCGATCAGGTCCGCGAGCTCGAACGGGCCCATCGGCATCCCGGCGCCGGCCTTCATCGCGGCGTCGATGTCGCGCGACGTCGCGAGGTTCTCCTCGAGGGCGAAGCATGCCTCGTTCAGGACCGGCATGAGCAGCCGATTCACGACGAACGCGGGCGACTCCTTCACGCGGATCGGCACGAGCGGATAGCGGTGGTTGCGCAGCCCCTGAAGGAAGTCGATCGTCTCCCCGACAACGTCCTCGCGCGTATCCACCCCGCCCGCGACCTCGACGAGGGGGAGCGTGTACGGCGGGTTGAAGAAGTGGGTCACGAGCGTCTGGCGGACGTGCCCGAGCCCGCGGGCGAGCCGCGTGATCGAGAGGGAGGAGGTGTTCGAGCCGATCACCGCATGGTCCGGGAGCGCGCGGTCGAGCGCTTCGAGGACCGGCCGCTTGACGTCCGCGCGCTCGAAGACCGCCTCGACGACGAAGTCGACATCGGCGAACGCCGAATAGTCGGTCGTGCCGTGGACCCGCGCCACGATCGCTTCGCCGCGCGCTCGGTCGACCTTCGGAGCGAGCTTCTGGCGAATCCGGCCGCGCTGCGCCTCCGAGAGCTCGCCGGCGACCTCCGTAATGCGCGCGATCTCCGCGTCCGCCCGCCCTTCGTGGAACTGAACGAGCTCCTGAACGGTGCTCGCCACGCGAGCGAGGCCCTTCTCGACGAGCGGCCCGTCGAGGTCCTTGAGGACGACCTCTAGGCCGTTGAACGCGAGGACCTCCGCGATCGCCGCACCCATCGTGCCCGCTCCCACGACCCCCGCCTTCGCGACCCGCATCGACGTCCTCGCCGAGCCGGACGGCCCGGCCGCTAAATAGCCTCGGGACCGCAGCTCAGGGAGGGAGACGCCGCCGCTCGAGGTCGGTCATGATCTGGTCATACTGCTCGCGCGTGATCTCCCCGCGCGCGTACCGGCGGCGCGCGACCATCACAGCCGGGTCCGGATGCCCGTAGGGACCGGCGCCGCCCCGACCCCGCAGGCGCGTCGACCAGAAGGCGATGCGCACCGCGAAGAATCCGATCCACAGCAAGACAAAGACGAGCAAGAGCCCGCCCCACGCGCCAAAGAACGGATGCCCGCCGCTCGATCCGAATCCCCCCGAGAGCAGGAGAAAGATCAGGATGGACGCCATCGCGGCCAGGAAGACGATCGCGATGACCGCGAGCAGCGGGAAGCGTCGGCGACGCGGTCCGTACGGGTACACTCGCGTCCTCGCCGGTCCGACGGCTCGAGGGCCTATCTGAACCTACGTGCCGGGCGGAAGCCCCCGTCGGCCCCGCGCGGTCCCCAACGCTCGCGAAATTCGTTCACGCTCGCCGTCCGTCACCGGCGCCCGACGTTTTCAAAGGAAGACTTATCCCGTTGGCCATGCTCGGGAACGTTCGCGCGGGGATAGCCCAGCCCGGTAAGGCGCAGGATTGCTAATCCTGTGGTGATTTCACCTCGGGGGTTCAAAAGAGCGGTCGGTCGCCCCGGCCCTCGGAGATTCCCCCTCCCCGCGTTCCGCGCCGGGAGGCGCGGCGGGTTCGGACCGGGCCCGATAAACCGGTCCGTCCCGGCGGACCGAAACGACGGTTTCCCGGGCGGGCGTCGGACCCTCGACGATGGCGAGGACCCGGACGCCCTCCGCGATCTCGATCAGCGCGAGAACATGCGGGGCGGTCCACCCGGCCGCGGGGTACGCGAGCTCGGTCGCGACGAGCACTTGGCCCAACGCCGGAACCTCCACGGCCCGAATGTCCGTCGAGCCGCACCGAGGGCACGGCCCGTCGGACGGGAGAAAGTGGGCCTGGCATGACCCGCACCGGGAGATCGTGATCGTCTCGTCCGCGCCGCTCACGTTGCCTCCGCGCCGAGGATCGTGACGAAGTTGTGGGACGCGATCCCACCGACCGCCTGGGCCATCCCGATACGCGGTGATCGGGCGACCGCGTGAGCGCCGGCCTCTCCGCGAAGTTGGAGCGCTATCTCGGCGATCTCGGCGAGGCCCGACGCGGCGACGGGATGCCCTCGGCCGATGACCCCGCCGCTCGGATTGACCGGGAGCCGACCGTCCGGTCGCACCCAGCCCTTCGCGAACCACTCGGGCGCTTCGCCGGGCCCGCAGAAACCGAGATCTTCGAGGTGGATCAGACCGAACGGCGCGAAGGCGTCGTGGAACTCGACGAGGTCGATCTCCTTGCGCGTCAGGTGCGCGGCCTCGTAGGCCCGCTGGGCGGCGACGCGGGTCGCGGTGAACGTGGTCAGGTCCATTCGGTCGATCATCCGCAGCGCGTCGAACCCCTGGCCGATGCCGAGCACGGTGGCCGGACCGGTTCCTCTTTCGAGCACGACGGCGGTCGCTCCGTCCGATATCGCCGAGCAGTGCAGGAGGCGGAGCGGGAGCGCCACCGGTCGGCTACCGGCGACCTCGGCAGGGGTCACCGACCGCTGGAAGTGCGCGTTGGGATTCCCCACGGCCATCGCGCGATCATGGACCGTGACCAGGTCGATCGTCTCCGGTCCGAGCTCGAAGCGCTCGAGGTACCGCTGGCCGATGATCGCCGCCAAGCTCGGCATCGTCGCGCCCGCGGCGACCTCGCTCGGATGCAGGGAGGCGGCGAGCTCGCCGGTGATGAGGTCGGTCGTGCGATCGGTCATCTTCTCCGCGGCCACGATCAGCGCCCGCTCGAACCGGCCGGACTCGAGCGCGAGCACCGCCGCGTGGAACGCCATCGCGCCGGTCGAGCTCGCCGCATCGACGCGGAGGCCGGACGCGGTCTCGAGACCGAGCCGTTCGGCGAGGCGCGGAAGGTAGGCCTCCGGACCGAACGGACCGTGCGCGAGCATCGTGCCACCCACGAGGAGGTCGATCGGTTTGCGACCGACCCCGGCGAGGGCGGCGCCGGCGGCCTCGACCGCAAGGTCGACGAGGCCCTCCGGACGCTTCCCGAACCGGCCCATCCCGACGGCGCTGACCGTGACGCTCACGAAGTCGTTCCTCGGGCCCCGAGAAGGGAACGGGCCCGGGAAAGGAACCGGGAGAGGTCGAGCCCCTCCTCCCAGCGCAGGACGCTGTTGCCCTCGCGGGTCGTGCTGATCGGCGGGAGCGCCCGGCAGACCAAGCCGAGTACGCCACTCCCGCGCACCTCGTTCCCGCGGTAGATCCTCCACGATTCCGCCGAACGCAGGCCGATACGTCGGTACGCGTAGATCACCGAAAGTCCGACCTTCGCGATCGCGGCGCGGTGCGCGGCCAGCTGGGCGCTCGCCCGGCCGCTCGCGGCCGTGAAGTGGATCGCCGGCTCGGACGACGCCTTGACCTCGATGGGGAATGAGAGGCTCCAGCGCATCGCGACGAGATCGAAACCGAGCGAGCCCGCGCCCCGCACGACAAGGAACGGCTCGTCGATCAGGCACTCGAACTCGCGACGGTCGGTCGGCGGCAACGCGCGCGCGTACGACCGTACCGCCGAGGGATCGCCTTCGAGCAGGGTCCGCAGCTCGCGTTCGTACCCCGAAGCGCTCCGCCCGACCACGGTCCTCCGTTGGCCCGCCCGTTTATTATAAGGCGGTCGGCGGAGTCGCCTGAACGATGGCGACGGCCTCGGTCGATATCGACGTGGCCGAGCTACCCGTCGCCCGGGTCCTCGCGTCCCTCGTCGCGGACGCGGACCGGCGGAGGACGCTGCGGGGGGTGGCGACGCAGGCCGCGCAGTTCCGCGGCTCCGAGCTCCGCACGCGGTTGCTTCGGGATCGTGTCTTCGCGGACCCGGCCCGCCTCCTCCTTCGTCTCAAGCGGCATGGCCTCCTGCTCGAGGTCCCGACCGGCGGCGGGGACAAGACCTACCAGGTGCCGTACCCCGGGGAGCTGCGTTCCGTCCTCCTCGAGGAGTCGATGCGGCCCGACGCGGCGGACCCCGGACCGCTTCTTCCGATCCCGGACGAGCGGGCCGAGATCCGGTCGATGGACTCGGAGTTGCTCGACCACTTGCGTGACGTGCTCGGCGAGCGTCGCGCGCCCACGATCGCGTTCGGTCGATCGTTCCACATCGGCAAGCTCTCCGACTACCTGCGCGAGCTCTTCGGCGAGGAGCTGTACTTCGACTCTCTGATCTCGATCCTCCAGCAGTACGCCCTCGCCGACGCTCCCCTGGTCGCACCGACCGGCCGGACGACGGGCGCCACCGGGTTTCATCTCGCCCTCTTCGGTCCGCCGGGCACCGGCAAGACGTTCTCGATCGACGACCTCATCCGGGGCAACCCCCGCAGCGGCGTCCCGCCCCACGGCCTCCCCGGCCGGAACCGGTACTGCGGGGGGATCACGCCGGCCCAGTTCCTGCGCGTCGGGGCGGCCTACACCGGCCGCACGTTCAACTTCATCGTGCCCGAGTTCAATGACTGGTTCAAGTATCGGGGGATGGTCGAACCGCTCAAGCTCGTGATGGAGCAGCGCGAAGTGAAGTGGGAGACCACCCTCGGCACCGTCGGACCGTACACGTTCCGCTCCTTCTTCTCCGTCAACT
>JASHUS010000223.1 GCA_030039865.1 Thermoplasmata archaeon | reverse complement strand
CCAGAGCGGAAAGACAGCCTCCATCCCGAGTCCCCGCAGGTAGGATTCGCGGTAGGTGCGGAGATCCTCGAGGAAGAGGTCGCCGAACGCGACGTACCGGATCCCCCCCTGTCGAGCTTCGACCAGCGCGGGGGTGAGGGCCGCCTCGTACGCGGTGTTGGAACTCGGGAAGGGCAGTCGGACCTTCCGGAGCGGGAGGCCGAGGGCGCGGATCTGCCGGTCCAGCAACTCCGCTCGCACGCCGTGCATCGCGATGCGATCCGGGTCCCGACTGACCGTCGTCATCAGTTCGACCACCCGGAAGCGCCGGGTCCGTCGCAACTCGTGCAGCGCGAAGGCGGAGTCCTTCCCACCGCTCCAGAACAACAACGTGGGCTTCCCGGGTCTCGTCGACCCGCCGGCCTCGGCCGCCAACGCCTGAACCTCGGAGGAGCCCGCGCGGGGCTCAGCGCATCGCCGGGGGAAGGGAGGACGCGGCGGCCGCGTCGAGGAACCACTCCACTCCCTCGAGGGAGCGCACCCGGGCCGCGGGGAGCGCCGCGTGCCCCGTGCCGTACGACGGATCGCCGAGGATCTGGGCGACGATCGCGCGCTTCTCCGGGCCGGTAACCAGAAAGAACGCGTGCGAGGACCTACCGATCGCGGTCAACGTCAGGCTGACGCGAGGTACCCTCGGCTCCTGCCCCGGGTCTCGCTCGTCGACGACCCACCGGTCCCCCTCCTCGAGCGTCGTCGAACCCGGAAAGAGCGACGCGGTGTGGCCGTCGGGCCCGACCCCCAGCAGAACGGCATCGAACAACCGCGGGGCCTCGGTGCCCGGCACCTCGGGTCGGAACCACGCTCGCAGGGACGCTTCGTAGAGGTCCCGAGCCTTCGCGAGAGGGCGGACCTCGCCCTCGATCCGATGGATGCGCTCGGCGGAGATCCCGAGCGGCTGGAAGAGCGCCCGGTCCGCGAGGCCGAAGTTGCTCCGGGGATCGTCGGGGCCGACCGCCCGCTCGTCCACGAATCCGAACTCGACCGCGGGCCAATCGATCGATCGGTGGTAGGCGCTCGCGAGCAGCTGAAAGAGACCCTCCGGCGTCGAACCCCCCGAAAGGGCGACGGCCGCGCGACGGGGCCCCCGAGGGGAGATCTCGAGCAACCCCCGCAGGCGCTCGGCCAGGCCGTGGTACGTCGCGGTCGCGTCCGGATAGACGTGGAGGCGAGGCGCGCTCACAGGCTCGACCATTCGTAGCCGACGGAGCGCACGAGCTCCTCCGCCTCCTTCGGGCCCCAGCTGCCGGCCGCGTACGGCCGGATCCGGGGCGGATGGCGGAGGATCGGCTCGTACATCCGCCAGGAGTCCTCGACCTCGTCGGCGCGCACGAAGAGCGTCTGGTCGCCGCGCATGACGTCGGTGAGGAGGGTGTGGTACGCCTCGGGGAGCGGGCCGAACGCCTCGGAGTAGAGGAAGTGCAGACGGTGGGTCGACAGCTCGACGCCGAGGCCGGGGTTCTTGATCTCGAAGGCGAGCTCGAAGCCTTCGTCGGGCTGGAGGACGATCGTGAGTCGGTTCGCCGCGATGTTCCGCGGGATCGCCTCCCCGAAGAACCAGACCGGGGGGCTGCGGAAGTGGATCACGATCTCGGTCCGCTTCTTCGGGAGGCACTTACCCGTCCGCAGGAAGAACGGGACGCCCTGCCAGCGCCAGCTGTTCACGCGCAGCCGCAGCGCGACGAACGTCTCGGTCTCGGAGCGGCGCGCGACGCCCGCCTCGTCCCGGTAGGCAGGGACGCGACGGCCGCCGATGCGGCCGGCCCGGTACTGGCCCCGGACGACGTCCTCGGGACGGATCGGCTCGACCGAGCGCAGGACCTTCACTTTCTCGTTGCGGACCTCGTCCGCCTCGAGGTTCGCCGGCTCGTCCATCCCCGTGAGCGTGAGGAGCTGCGTGAGATGGTTCTGGACCATGTCGCGCAGGGCGCCCGCGCGATCGTAGTAGTCGCCCCGCTGCTCGACGCCGAGTTGCTCCGCGACGGTGATCTCGACGAAATCGATGCACTCGCGGCTCCACACGGACTCGAAGAACATGTTCGCGAGGCGGAAGACGAGCAGGTTCTGGACCGTCTCCTTGCCGAGGTAGTGGTCGATCCGGTAGACGCGGCGCTCGTCGAAGTACGTGTGGACGATCTCGTTGAGCTCGTGCGCCGACGCGAGGTTGGTGCCGAACGGCTTCTCGACGACGAGGCGCGTCCAGCCCGCCGAGCGGTGGAGGCCCGCCTCGCCGATCCCCCGGATCGTCTTCGGGAACGCTTGCGACGGGAGGGCGAGGTAGAAGATCCGGTTCCCCGGGAGGCGGTTCTCCTTCTCGATCTCGGCCATCCGCGCTCCGAGCTTTCGGAAGTCGTCGGGCCCCTCGTCGCCGAGCGACTGGTAGGCGAGGTTCGCGCGCGCCCAGGCGATCGCCGGCGCGAGCGGGGTCACCCGATCCTTCTTCCACCAGGCGATCACCTCGTCCTGGAACTCGCGGTCCGTCAGGGGACGTCGGCCGCATCCGAGCACCCGCAGCGTCGGGGGCCGTCTCGGCAGCTGGCTCGCCACCTCCCGCAGCGACGGGAGGAGCATCCGGCCCGCGAGGTCCCCCGTCGCCCCGAAGACGACGAAGAGATGGCGCTCGACGTGCACGGAGGGCATCGGTTCACTCCGGACCGAGCGCGTGTCCCCCGAACTTCTGGCGCATCGCGGCGAGGAGCTTCTCGTTGAAGAGCGTCTCGTCGCGCGAGCGGATCCGCTGCTCCAGCGCGAGCGTGATCACGGGCGTCGGGACGCCGAGGGAGAACGACTCCTCGACCGTCCAGCGTCCTTCGCCGGAATCGCGCACGTAGCCGGGGATCTTGTCGAGGGTCGGATTCTCGAGGAGGATCTCCGCCGTCAGGTCGAGCAGCCAGGAGCGGACGACGCTGCCGCGGCGCCAGATCGTGGCGATCTTCCCGAGGTCGAAGCCGTACTCCTGCTTCGCCCGGAGCACGTCGAACCCCTCGCCGTACGCTTCCATCATCCCGTACTCGATGCCGTTGTGGACCATCTTCACGAAGTGGCCGGCGCCGGGTCCCCCGACGTGACCCCATCCCTCGGTCGGGGCGGGCGCGAGGCTCTCGAAGATCGGCCGGAGCCGCTCCACCGGTCCGGCGGGCCCACCGATCATCATGCTGTAGCCTTCCTGAAGGCCCCAGATCCCCCCGCTCACGCCGATGTCGAGGAAGTCGATCCCGACGGCCTGCGCGGTCGTGAAGTGGCGGACCGAGTCGGTGTAGTGCGAGTTGCCGCCGTCGATCAGCGTGTCGCCCTTCGAGAGCAACTGGAGCAGTCGCCCCATGTATTCCTCGGTCGGCGCGCCCGCCGGGATCATGAGCCAGACCGCGCGCGGCGGCGCGAGCTTCTGCACGAGGTCCTCGAGGGTGGCGGCGCCGACCGCCCCCTCCTTGACCACGGCGGCGATCGCGTCGGGGCTCCGCGCGTTCCCGACGACCCGGTGGCCCGCCCGGGCCAGCCGGATGGCCATGTTCCCGCCCATGCGACCGAGACCGACGATTCCTACTTCCATCGTAACCTCCGAACGGCTCCTTCTCCGGTGACCGAGGCTACGGAACCCGGCCCCAAGAAGGAAGCGGCATCGGATCGGGCCCTACCTCGCGAGGAGCGCCCGGAGCTGCGTGAGCGCGTCCGGTACGTCGCGGCCCAGCTGGACGCGCAGGATGCGACGCTGGCGTTGCCGGAGCACGGCGGCGTCGCCGTCGGCCTGCCCCCGCAGGATGCGCGCGAACGAGAGCGGCATCGTCGGGACCTCGAGGTCGGTCGTCGGCTCGTCGATCAGCTGGAGGAAGAGGCCGGACGGCGGCCCGCCCTTGTGCAGCTGCCCGGTCGAATGCAGGAAGCGCGGACCGAATCCGAACGTCGTCGCCCGTCCCAAGCGATCGCGGAGCGCGCGATCGAGATCGGCAATCCCCCGGCGTACCGAATCGTTGGGATCCAGGAACGCCTGGATGGCGACGTAGTCGCCCGGCCGGCTCGAGGCGATCCAGGCGGCGAGGGCGGGTCCGAGGAGGGACGGGTCGCCGGCGGGCACCGGTTCGGCCCCCGGGCCCGAGGAGGAGGCACCGGACCCTTGCATCGCTTCGCGCGCCATCTCCTTCGCGATCTCGACGTCCGGCTGATCGAACGGATCGATCCCCAGGATCGAACCGGCGGCCGCGATCGCGAACTCCCACCGGAAGAACTCGGCGCCGAGGTCGTCGGGGGCCCTCAGGGCGAACGTGAGACGCGGCGTGGCGTCCCCGGCGGGCGATCGGTCGGGAGCGGCCGCCCCGGCCCTCGGATCGCGGAACTCGACCAGCACGCGGTCGACCGCTCCCTTGGGGTCCAGCGGCTCGGCCTCCCCGGCGACCGGCACGATGCCGGTCCCGCGCTTGCCGAGGCTTTCCGCGATTAGTTGCTCCAACCAGGGCGGGAACGGCTCGAACGCGGCCGAAGGAACGAAGACCACCTTGTCCCGGCCCGCGCGGGCGAGTTCGCCGAGGACGGCGCCGAGCCATAGACCGGGATTCGAGGGCGCGTCGACCGTCGGCCCGCACCGGTCCCGCATGTCCCGCGCTCGGGCGAGCAGCCGCTCGATGTCGATCCCGACCAGGCCGGCGGGGACCAGCCCGAACGGCGTCAGCGCGCTGTATCGGCCGCCCACGTCCGGCGGTGCGAGGAAGCAGTGCCGGAACCCCTTGTCGCGCGCCAGTTGCTCGAGGGGCGTTCCCGGGTCCGTGATCGCGATGAACTGTCGGCCCGGCGAGGAGTTCCGGGCGCTCGCCAGCTTCCAGTAGCGCTGAAAGAGCGCGTTCGGCTCGAGCGTCGTCCCCGACTTGCTGGAGACGATGAACAGGGTCCGGGGAACGTCGGACTCGGGGACCGTACGGGCGATCGTCGCGGGATGCGTGCTGTCGAGCACGCGGAGCTCCGGCCACCCCGGACGAGGTCCGTACGTGCGCGCGAGCGTCTCGGGAGCGAGGCTCGATCCCCCCATTCCCATCAGCGCGACGTGTTGGAATCCGTCCGCCCGGACGCCATCGGCGAGCTCCCGGACCTCGGGGACGAGCGGATCGGAGTTGATCGGGAGATCGAGCCAGCCGAGGCGGGTCGCCACGCTCTCGGGATCCGCACCCGCCCAGAACGTCGGATCCTTCGCCCAGTAGCGCCGCGGCACTCCGTCGGATTGCCATTGGCGGAGACGGGCGTCGACCGCGTCGCGATAGGCGCCGAGCCGCGGACCCGGGTCCGCGGTGCCGGGGTTCGCGGGGCCACCTCCCGCGCTGCCGGTGGACGTCATCCGCCTCCCGGGGCCGACCGTCCCATCGCCTGGAACGCGGCCTGGACCACGCGCTCGACGGTGAACCCCAGCTTCTCCATGACCGTGGGACCGGGGCCCGAGGCGCCGAAACGGTTGAGTCCGATGATGACCCCACCCGGACCGGCGTATCGTTCCCAGCCGAATGGGCTCGCGGCCTCGACGGTGACCCGGGGTATTCCCGGCGGGAGGACCTGGTCGCGGTAGGCCGAGTCCTGGTCCTCGAAGAGCTCCCAGGAGGGCATCGAGACGACGCGGGCACGGACCTGCCGGGCCGCGAGCTGCGTGCGCGCGCCGAGGCAGAGCTGGACCTCCGAGCCGGTGCCGATCAGGACGACGTCGGGCCGCCCGTCGGCGGCGTCGGCGAGGACGTACGCCCCCCGGGCGACGCCCGCCCGCACCGCCGGGTACTGCGCCGCGTCCAGCACCGGCAGCTTCTGCCGGGTCAACGCGAGCAGCGACGGCCCGCGGCGTTGGAAGACGAGCCGCCAGGCCTCCACGGTCTCGTTGGCGTCCGCGGGCCGGAAGACGACCATCCCGGGCATCGCCCGGAGCGACGCGAGATGCTCGACCGGCTGGTGCGTGGGCCCGTCCTCGCCGAGCGCAACGCTGTCGTGGGTGAACGCGAGCATCGTGGGTACCTGCATGAGCGCGGCCAGACGGATCGTTGGTCGGGCGTAGTCGGTGAAGACGAAGAACGAGGAGGCGTACGGCCGCACGCCCCCGTGCGCGGCCATGCCGTTGACCATGCCGACCATCGTGTTCTCGCGCACGCCGAAGTGGAAGTTCCGCCCACACTCCCCGGTGTACGAGAACTCGCCCATCCCTTCGAAGACGGTCCGCGTCGAGGTCGAGAGGTCGGCCGCGCCCCCGATGAACTCCGGTAGACGCGGGGCGAGCGCCTGCATCGCCTTCGCCCCGGCGTCCCGGGTGGCCATGCTGCCGGCGGGAAAGACCGGCAGGTCCCGGTCCCAATCCGCGGGGAGACCTCCGGTCGTGACGCGGTCGAACTCGCGCGCCAGCTCCGGTTCGGCCGTCCGGTACCGGTCGAACAGGGCCTGCCAGTTCCGTTGGAGCTCGGCCCCCCGCGGGATCGCCTGCTCGAAATGCTCGCGCACGTCGTCGGGCACGAGGAAGTTCGGCGCGAGCGGCCAGCCGAGCTTCTCCTTGGTCGCCCGGGTCGCCTCGGGGCCCAGCGGCTCGCCGTGCGCCTGCGCCGTATCCTGCTTCGGACTCCCGTACCCGAGGTGCGTGCGCACCCGGATCAACCAGGGCCGGTCCGGCTGTTCCTGGGCCGAGTGGAGGGCCGCGTCGATCGCCTCGACGTCGTTCCCGTCCGAGATCGCGGCGACGCGCCATCCGTACGCTCGGAACCGCGCGTCGATGTCCTCGGTGAACGTGAGCGACGTCGGACCATCGAGCGTGACCCGGTTGTCGTCGTAGAGCACCACGAGGCGATGGACGCCGAGGTGACCGGCGTACGACGCCGCCTCGGAGCCGATCCCCTCCATGAGGTCCCCATCCGAGCACAGCGCGTACGTCGTGTGGTCGACGAGGGGCAGGTCGGGTCGATTGAATCGGCTCGCGAGGTGGTGCTCGGCGAAGGCGAGCCCGACGGCCATCGCGAGCCCCTGGCCGAGCGGGCCGGTCGTCACCTCGACGCCGGGGGTGTGCCCGTACTCGGGGTGTCCGGGCGTTCGGCTGCCGTACTGCCGGAACTGCTGGAGCTCCTCGAGGCCGAGACCGTAGCCCGTCACGTGGAGCAGGGCGTAGAGCAAGGCGGAACCGTGGCCGGCGGAGAGGACGAACCGGTCCCGATCCGGCCAGGCGGGGTCCTTCGGATTATGCCGGAGGAATCGGTCCCACAGGACGTAGGCCATCGGGGCCGCGCCGAGAGGAAGCCCGGGGTGGCCGGAGTTCGCCTTCTCGACCATGTCGACGGCGAGGAAGCGCAGCGTGTTGATGCGTCGGTCGTCCGCCGCGGTCATGGCCGTTTACCGCGGCTCGAGCTCGGCGCGGGCATAGGCGGCCGCCCCGAGCACGCCCGAATACTCGCCGAGTTGGGCGGGAATGATCCGCAGACCCTCGGCCGCGGTCGGGAGGGCCCGGGCACGGACCTCAACGTTGATCTCCTCGAGGAATGCGGTCAACCCTCCCATCATGACCCCGCCTCCCAGCACGATCACGCGCGGATCGAGCGCATTGACGACCGTCACGAGCCCGTCGGCTAGATAGCGTACCGTCTCGTTCACGATCTGTTTCGCGAGCGGGTCCCCCGAGGGGAACGCTTCCTCGACCGTCTTCGCATCGATCCGATCGATCGAGCCACCGGCGCGCGCGATCAGGCCCGCCGCCCTCGCGGGGTCGGCGCGGGCAGCCTCGCGGGCTCGTTCGGCGATCGCCCACCCGCCGATGTACGCTTCCCAGCATCCGCGGTTCGGGCAGTGGCACTGACGCCCGCCCGCCAGGATCGTCATGTGGCCGACCTCACCGGCCGTCCCGTGCGCCCCGCGGCGGAAGGTGCCGTCGGCGACGATGCCTCCGCCGACTCCCGTACCGATGAAGATGCAGACCAGATCGTCGATCCCCTTGCCGGCGCCGTGCTTCCAGATGCCGAAGGTGATCGCCCGCACGTCGTTCAGTACGGTGACGGGGCGGCCGACGATCTTCGCGATCTCCCGACGCAGCGGCACGTGGTGCCAGCCGAGGTTCGGCGCGAACGCGACCGTGCCGTCGGGCTCGATCTGGCCGGCGACGCCGACCCCGACCCCCACGACGTCCGGGACGCCGGGCCCCCAGCAGTGTTCGAGACAGTCCGCGATCGTCCGGATGACCTCGGACGCGGGCCGTTCGGCCCCGGTCGGATGCTGGTGCGGGTGCCGGATGCGGCCGGCGCGGTCGACGAGGCCCATCGCGATCTTCGTCCCGCCGAGGTCGATGCCGAGGCAGGGGCGTTCGGGCGCCGAGCGCGGGGCGCGAGACCGCGGTGCGGCCGGTCGGCGCCTCGAGCCGGTCCTCTTCGGTCCGGTCGCTCCCTTCGCGGATGCGGTACGAGCTCTACGCGCCGTCCAACCACCGCGGGGTGGCAACGCCGAGCGCCAAAAACGCCTACGGGTCGTCCCGCCGACCGGGTGGGACACCCACGCCCTCTCGTCCCGCGGACGGCGACATCCTTCCGGGCCCGGGCCCAGCTCGTAGGAGGCAGTGGGAGCACGGGGATTTGAACCCCGATATGCGGGTCTCTCCGCGCGCTCCAGTCATTCGTCATGGGGGCGCAGGGCGCCCCTCCGCAGACCCGAATCTATCCAGGGGGCCGGTCGGCCACCCTGACTGGAGCCCGCTGGTCTGCCAGATTAGCCTATGCTCCCTCCGCGGCGCCGGGAGCGTCGCGGGGTTTAGCCGTTTTCGCCCAAGCGCCGCGAGGTACTCTCGCCTACGCGCGCGCCGGGTACGCCCCGCAGGTGACACAGAACGTCGAGGTGGCGCCCGGGAGCCGGAAGCCGCAATGGGCACAGCTCGTGGCGGGATCGAAGGTCCGGGCCCCGAGTCGATCTCCGAAGATGCGTCGGAAGGCGCGATAGTACGCGAGATGTTCCGCGTCACGGATCTCGATACGGTCCTCGCGGAGGATCCGTCCGGATTCGGCCGTGACCTCGTCGGGCGAGGTTCGGTCGCGGAACCACTCGGGATAACGAGTCGCTCCCGAGCCGACCTCGATCGGGTCCTTCCGCCGCCAGCGAGAGATCGCCTCGGGAAACGCCTCGCGGAGAATGTACTTGCCGACCCATACCCCGTCCCGTTGCCGAACCTTCGAGGACTTCGGCAGGTCGACGGCGTA
>JASHUS010000222.1 GCA_030039865.1 Thermoplasmata archaeon | reverse complement strand
CCGCTCGTCGTCGAGGACGCCGTCGGTTCGGCGAGTCCGGACGGCAATGCGGCGGGGCTCCGGCTCCTGCGGGAGATCTGCGATCTGGAAGGCACGGCGAGTATTCTCGAGCGGTTGCCGCCCGCGACGCCACTCTAGTACTTCCCGGTATCCCTCCGCGAATCCGGAACCTAATGCGGCGGGCGGTGTTCGCCGCGTCGGGCGCGCCCGACTGATGCCGTTCTCCACGTCTCGCGTCGCGACTTTCCGGACCCACTGGGTCGGGCCCACGGCGATGCTCGCGATGGCCCTGGTGCTCGCGGCGGGCGTGGGGGCGACACCGGTGCGACCGGCGTCGTCCCTCGCCTCCACCGAATCGCCCCTCTGGGTCGTGATGGGTGCGGGAAGTAAGTCCATCCCCGACCCCACTCCGGTGATGGGGTGGAGCAGCTGGAGCTTCCTTCGGGAAGGCGCGAACGCGTCGGCCGTTCGCGCCGAAGCCGAGGCGCTCGTCTCGAGCGGGCTCGCCGCGGCGGGATACCGGTACGTCAACGTCGACGACGGATGGTACGAGTGCCCGGGGCCGCAGGGGCCGAGCGTCGACGCGTACGGACGCTGGGTCGTCGATCCGACGAACTATCCGTCGAACGGGTCCGAGAACGGCATCGAGGCGCTCGCCGCGTACGTCCACAGCCTCGGCCTCAAGTTCGGCATCTACGAGACGACGGGGATCTCGATGCAGGCGGTGGCGGACGACACCCCGGTGCTCGGCACGAACTACACGGCGGACGAGATCGCGACGAGCGTCCGGGCGAACAACTACAACTGTGGCGGGATGGTCGCGCTGAACTATAGCGCGCCCGGCGCGCAGGACTTCGTCGACTCGATCGTGGACGAGCTCGCATCGTGGGGCGTCGACTACGTCAAGCTCGACGGGATCACCGACCACGACGTCCCGGACCTGCGCGCGTGGGCGACGGCGATCGCGCGGTCGGGACGGTCGATCGTCCTCGACACGACGGAAGGCGACTTCACGTCGAAGATCGCGCCCGCGCTCGAGAAGTACTCGAACCAGTGGGAGTTCGAGCGCGACATCGAGATCAACGGGCCCGACGAGGGGAGCGGACGCACGTGCGACCAGGCGCCCTACTCGGGGTGCCTCGACGTCTTCCCGCTGACCAGCTACGCGCACTGGAAGAACCGGTTCGACGGCGTGGCGGCCTGGCAGGCGTACGGCGGGCCGGGCGGCTTCAACGACTTCGACTCGATCGAGGTCGGTGACGGGCCCGCGGCGAGCGGGATGACGTACGCCGCCGAAGAGAGCCAGCTGAGCCTCTGGGCGCTCGCCGCGTCGCCGCTCATCCTCGGCGCGGACCTGAGCGCGAACATCTCGAACGCGTACGGCTCGCACCACGGGCTCGACCCGCGCGACCTCGCCCTGCTCACGAACCGGGCGGTGATCGCGGTCGACCAGGATGCGATCGACGCCGCCCGCATCTCGTTCTCCGGCCCGAAGCAGGTCTTCGCGAAGGTCGAAGAGAACGGGGACGCGATCGTGGGCCTCTTCGATACGGACACGGACCTCCGGGCCGCGAACGTGACGATCACGACCAGCGCGACGGCGATCGGACTCGCCCCGGACCCCTCGGGCTACTGGCTGGTCGATCTGTGGACCGGGACCACCGAGTGGACCGGCTCGTCGGGACGAATCTCCGCCTCGGTTCCATCGGAGGGGGTCGCGCTCTACCGGGTCACCCCCGCGACGTAGGACCAAGGGGCCCCGGCGATCGGCCGGAGGAAGGGGTTCGCGGGTCCGGGCGGCGCCCGGAGTCGCGCGCCTAGCTGATCACGTAGACCGCGATCGAGTTGTCGTACGTCCTCAGGTGCGAGATGCTCACGTCGTGGGAGCTCTCCTTGATCACGTCGATCGAGTAGCGGCTTCCGAGCACGTGCGAGATCACGATGTCGGTCGACTTGTCCGTCCAGACCCCGACGGAGTGGGAGCGCGCGGCCACCTGGGTCGCCTCGACGTCGGTCGAGTGGTAGATGAAGACCCCGTACGACTCGTAGTGGACCGAGACGTAGCTCACCGAGGCGCCCTGGACGTTGTCGAGCTCGACCGCGACGCTCGCGTAGTTGGCCGTGACGCCCTCGACGAACACGTTCTGCGAGAGCGAGATGTTCACGCCCAGCGAGTCGTCGATCGCGCTGACGACGTAGACGGAGGTGTCGACCGCGCCGGGGAGGTAGTAGTAGGCGTCGTAGTCCGCCTCGATCCCGTAATCCTCGCCGATCTCGACGCCGGCGCCCTCGTCGACGGAGATGTAGTCGTAGGAGCCGTGCGCGACGCTGAGCGCGCCCACCCCGAGCGCTCCGACCGCGTCGATGTTGAACGCGGTCGTGTAGCTCGAACCGATGTCGGTGACGCCGGTCGCGCCCTCGGCCGCGTAGACGCCGTCGACGTAGGTGTGCAGCGAGTCACCGACCCATACGCCCGAGCTGTACAGCACCGAGGTGATGTCGCTGACCGTGACGGAGCGGTCTTGCCAGAGGACGATCCCCAGCCCATAGCCGTCGGCCGCGGTCGTCTGGTCGCCGATCGCGTCGTGCACGCCATCGTAGATGTTGATCTGCGACGTGAAGTAGGGCGCGGGCGAGACGACGAACGGGCCGGGGACGAGCAGCCCCTGCTCGGTCGGGACCGAGTAGTCGGTGAAGACGAAGTTCCCGGCGCCCGAGTCGGTGCCCTGGTAGACGTTGCTGACGTAGATTGGGTTCGTGACGCCCTGCGCCATGAAGACCTCGAACTCGGGGTAGCCGTAGTCGTCCACGTGCTCGAAGGTGAAGTTCATGTTCACGGTGAGGTCGCTGAACTCGTACGGCGTCGTGCCGCTACCCGTCACCGCCTTCGCGAGCGCGGTCGCTTGCGCGTTGCTGAAGGCGTAGAGCGGGGCGTTCAGGGTGCCGGGCGACTTCGTCATCGCGATCGTGTAGGACGTGTCGGTCGCCGACACGGTCGTCCCGTTGTACTCCGCGTAACCGTCCGCGAACGCCTGGACGTAGTAGGCGGAGGTCCAGTCCCCGCCGGTCGGCGGGAGCCACGTGCTGAACGAGCCCGAGTTCGTCGTCGGGAGCCAGCTCATGTTGTCGCGCTCGCCGAGCGAGGCGTTCCCCGGGTCGAGGACGGGGGCCGTGTTGCTGACGAACACGAACCCGTAGCCGGGCGAGATCGTGCCCGAGAGCTGGATCGCGCCCGAGGGTACGGAAGCGTAGGGCACCGCGTTCCAGAGTCCGTAGAGCATCGTCGGGCCCGCGACCGCGGTGACCGTGTGGGAGGGTGACCACGTCTCGGCGATCCCCGCCGAGTTCTCCCCGGTGTCGCCGCCGAAGTTGTAGGCCGACGGGACGTTCTGCCATCCGCCCGAGGTCAGGTTCGAGTACTCGAGGTTGATCGTGGCATCCATCGAGCGGAAGACGCTCGTGTCCCCGCCGATGTTGCCGACCATGTCGAGCTCCGAGTCACAGAAGAGGCCCGCCGGCGAAGGGCTGAACGCGTCGACGCAGAAGCCGGGCGGGTTCGCGGGCGCCTGGTGGTCCGCCGCGCCCGGGCTGTTGAACACGATCGCGTCCGAGACGCCAGTGTACACGAGGCCCGTGCCGGCCATGATGATCCGGTAGCCGTAGGAGACGACCGTGCGGTCCTGGGCGTTGACGGTCGCGTTGTTGTAGAGCTGGATCGTGACGGGGTACGACGCCGGCGTGAGCGGAATCGTCCCGCCGACGCACTGGAAGACGCCGCCATAGTTGTAGAGGATCTTGTTGATGCCGGCGGTGTGGTTGTTGCACGCCTCGTAGATCGTGCCCGCCGCGATGTAGTACGGGTTCTGCGTCGCGGACGTGAGGTTGAACGTGTCGTCGACGAAGTGGATGCCCGAGTCGTTCCAGTTGACGACGTTCTGCGTCCAGAAGAAGCCCTGGTCGGAGCCGGGGATCGAGATGTTCGTCGCGACCGTGTTGAGCTGGATCCCGAACTCGTACGGGGTTCCGACGTAGCCGTCGTGCTGGCCCGCCGGCTCGATCACGCCGGTCGATCCCGGGTCGGTGACGTTGGGCGGGGTCTGGAACGTGATCTGGCCCATGACGTGGGAGGTGTTGTACGAGTACGGGGTGGCGCCGAGACCGAAGTCGGTCACCCCGATCGGCGCGGGCTGCGAGACGTAGAACGGATTGATCGTGCCGTCCTTGAACGCGGCGGACGGATCCTTGAGCAGCTCGAGGTTAGGGAGCGAGGTGAGGGGCTGCAGCTGCGGGCCCTGGTGGGTCAGGGAGGCGATCCAGGGGACGCTCCGCAGGTTGGCCGGGAGCCCCTCGAGGATCGAAGAGGGACTGAGGGAGGAGGTCGTGGGAGTGAGGGAGGCGGTCGGCGTTGTGGCCGTGGTCGCGTGCGTGGACGACGCGCTCGCGTCCGAGACCTGCGTCACCGCCGGGGCCGCCGCCGATGCGGTGCCGACGCCGGCCGATAGCGCCGAGCCCGCCGGGACGATCATCAGCACGCCGACCACCGCAACCAGAATCAGTACACCCAAACTCGCCGAGTGGAGACGCCACGCCGTCATGGTGCGCCCGCGAGCCCCGGGTTATACTTAGCCTGTGCGAAACCGACTCACGGCCGCTCCCACGTTGGATACGAAGACACCGTGGGAGTTCGGTCTCCTCGTCGCCGCCCGGCCGCGCTTCGGAGCCGGCCGGTCGCACCTTCTGTTGCGTCGCTTCACAAGGGTTGTTATACCGGCGCCGACTCCGCACTCCTACGCGCGCAAGCAGCACGGTCGGAGCCCGAAGCTCGGAGCGCCGGTAGGCCGCGGCTCGGCACCCTGCGAAGGGTACACCGCCGAGGGAAGAACGGATGGAACCGCTCAAGGTCTGTGTCAACACTCAAACGCCGCTGCTCCAGTTCTCGCCGGGCGACGGCGTCCATCCGCCGGCTTGGACGCTCGAGCGCGACTTCGCCCAGCTGACACCGGGCGTCGATTACCGGTTCTCCCCCGGCGGAGTGACGCGGATGGTCTACCCGCTCGCGAAGCGACTGATCGCCCAGGGCGTCTGGAAGGAAGTGCACTGGGTCTCGCTGAACCCGAACGCTCCCGAGACCGTCCCGCTCGGGGGGGTGACGCTGCACAACGTCGCCATCGACAAGACCCGGATGGGCGGCTACGGGAAGGTCAAGGAGACGATCTGGACGACCGTCCACGGCCTCGAGGGCCCGCCGCTCTCGGACGACCTCTTCTGGACGGACGACTACGGCGAGTACACGTTCTACAACCGGACGACGGCCGAGCTGATCCGTTCGCTCGACCAGGAACTCGATTTCGACCTCTTCTACGTCCACGACTTCCAGCAGCTGCCCGTCGGGCAGATGCTCGCTACCCTCAAGCCGAAGGTCTTCCGCTGGCACATCCCGTTCGACGCGTCCCGGATCCCGGACAAGTGGCACGCCACGTTCCGGACCTACCTCGAGGCGTACGACGCCGTGGTCGTGAGCTCGGACCGTTACCGCGCCGCGCTGCAGAAGTTCGGTCATCAGGGCCGGATCGTGCGCCTCTACCCGTTCGTCGACCCCACCGAGTACGGGCACCCGGACCCGGCCGCGATCGAGGGGGTCGCCACGTCGAAGGGCCTCGAGCCCGACGACGTCGTCGCGCTGATCGTCGCGCGCATGGACCCGGCGAAGGCGCAGGACAAGGCGATCGCCGCGCTCGCGGCCGTCGCGCGCGAGTTCCCGCGCTTGAAGCTCGTCCTCGCCGGCAACGGGAGCTTCTCGAGCGCGCAGTCCGGCTTGGGGCTCTCGAAGTCGCAGACCTGGCGCGCCCGGCTCGAAGGGCTCGCCGAGACGCTCGGCGTCCGCGACCGGGTCGTCTTTACCGGCCACGTGACGCAGGAGGAGCTCGACGCGCTCTACGAGCGCGCCGCGTTCACGATCCTTCCCTCGACGTTCGAGGGCTTCGGACTCGTTGTCGTCGAGAGTTGGCTCCACGGCCGCGCGACGATCGTGAGCGAGCGGGCCGGGATCGCCGAGCTGATCGAGGACGGGAAGAACGGTCTTCTGTTCGATCCGGACGACCCCGACGCGCTGCCCGAGCGATTCCGTCGTCTCCTCGGCCACGGCGACGGCCCGGGGCGCCGGCTCGCGGAGGCCGGTGCCGAGACCGCGCTGGAATGCACGATCGACCACGCGATGCAGTCGGAAACGCGTCTGCTCGGCCAGATGGTGGAGGCGTAAGTGTTCAACCTCACGCCGTTCCTGCCCGAGATCTACGTCGGCGCGATCCTCCTCGGGACGTGGATCTTCTCCTACGTCGTGAGCCTCGTCCTGCGGGGGCTCATGCGCCAGAGCAACCCCCAGGTCACCGCGGCCGCGCAGCGGCTCGCGGTCGTCATCGTCTGGCTCGTCGGGATCGTCTTCGCGATCCAGCAGCTCGGCGTCGGGGTCAACGCGCTCCTCCTCGTCCTCGCGCTCCTCGGCGTCGCCGCGATCGTCGCGCTGCGCCAGCCGCTCGAGAACTTCGGCGCGAAGTACTTCGCCGATCTCTACACGCCGTTCAAGATCGGCGACACGATCCGCGTCGGGGACCAGGCCGGGAAGGTCATCGAGGTCAACGCGATGAGCACGATCCTCCTCTCGGAGGACGACCACCTGATCGCGCTGCCGAACTCGCAGTTCCTCAAGACGTCGGTCGTGAACCTGACGCCCCAGGCGTGGAAGGAGCTCCTCATCCCGATCACGCTCTCGGGGTCGGTCGACCTCGCCACGTTCGAGAGCGAGATGATGCGCTCGCTCTCCCGCCTGCGCCTGCGGCTCGACCGGCGCTACCCGCCGGTCTTCACGCTCAAGTCCCGGACGGCCCAGTCGACCGACATGGTCCTCAC
>JASHUS010000221.1 GCA_030039865.1 Thermoplasmata archaeon | reverse complement strand
GCGGGAACGTGTACACGAGCACGGAGGCGAAGCCGGGAAGCACCGAGGTGATCCCGACGAAGAGCAGGGCGTAGAAGACCGTCGTCGAAGGGAGGCCGATGAGCATCGCATCACGGCGGCCCCGGGCGTCGAGGCCGCCCCGGGCTCGAAGCGGTCCCATGAGGGCGACGGTCCCGGCCGTTCCAAGCAGCGCGCGCAGGAAAGCGAGCCAGATCGGGTCCGAATAGTCGAGCCCGATCTTCAGGAAGATGAAGTTCAGGCCCCAGATCGTCCCGAGGACCGCGACGAGCGCTCGGACCGTCCACGGGCGGGCCGAGGGCATGCGGCGCGAGATTCGGCCGGGGGCTTACGGCTTGCGACGGGCGAGCGCGAGTCGTCGGCGGGGCACGGCGCCCCGGGGATAAGTGCATAAGCGGGAGTTTCCTGCCGCGCCCCGCATGGCCCTGCACGGTCGCGATATCATCTCGATCCGGGACCTTTCCCGGGAGGAGATCGAGGAGTTCCTCGCGGCCTCGCGGAAGATGATCCCGTACGCCGAGGGGACGAAGGTGGCCCATCCGCTCGCGGACAAGATCGTCGCGATGGCGTTCTTCGAGCCGTCGACGCGCACGCGCCTATCGTTCGAGGCGGCGGTCCAGCGGCTCGGCGGCACCTGCATCACGATCGCCGACGCCTCGGTGACCTCGATGCGCAAGGGCGAGAGCCTCCACGACACGATCCGGATGCTGAGCTCGTACGCCGACGCGATCGTGATCCGGCACCCCAACGAAGGGTCCGCCCGGCTCGCGGCGCGTGCGTCCGAGCGGCCGGTCATCAACGCCGGGGACGGCGCCGGCCAACACCCCACGCAGACGCTCCTCGACCTCGCGACGATGCAGGAAGCGTTCGAGACCCTCAGCGGTCTCAAGGTCGTCCTGCTGGGGGACCTCAAGTACGGTCGCACGGTCCACTCGCTCGCGCACGCGCTGACCCTGTTCGGCAGCGAGCTCATCCTGTGCGCTCCGCCGACGCTCGGCCTGCCCGAGGCGACGCGGACGCGCCTCGAACAGATGGGGGCCCGCCTCGTCGAAGAGCCGAACCTTGAGCGCGCGGTCCACGACGCCGACGTGCTCTACGTCACCCGGATCCAGAAGGAACGGTTCGGCGACGAGGCCGAGTACCGGAAGGTCGCCGGGTCGTACCGGGTGGACGCGGCCCTCCTGCGGGCGGCGAAGCCCCGGCTCGCGGTGATGCATCCGCTCCCGCGCGCGGGGGAGATCGCGCCCGAGGTCGACGAGACGCCCCACGCGACGTACTTCCGGCAGGCGTTCCTCGCCGTGCCCGTGCGCATGGCGCTGCTCGACGCGATCCTCGGGAAGAAGGGGGCCTAGATGGCGGCGCGCGAGCTGCGGATCACGCCGATCAAGAACGGTACCGTCATCGACCATATCGGCAACGGCCTCGCGCTCGAGGTGCTGCGGATCATCGGCGTGCAGAACCTCGACCGGGACTCGACGGTGAGCATCGTCCTGCACGTCCGTTCGAACAAGCTCGGCTGGAAGGACATCGTCAAGGTCGAGAACATGGAGCTCTCGCCGCGTAAGGTCAACGCGATCGCGCTGATCACGCCGACCGCGACGATCTCGATCATCCGCGACTTCAAGGTCCGCGAGAAGCGGCCCGTCGATCTGCCCGACCGGATCGTGGGCGTGCTCCACTGCCCCAACCCGAACTGCATCTCGAACCAGCCCGAGCCGGTCGAGAGCGAGTTCGAGGTGACGCAGCGGCGGCCGGTCGTGCTCACGTGCGCGTACTGCGACCGCCAGGTCGACGACTTCCGCCAGCATCTCGCGTGAGGGCGGGAGGACGGGCGTGGACTTCGCCAGCGCCCTCGCTGGCTTCGCGGTCGTCTTCCTGATCATCGGGGGTCTCGAGATCTTCGATCGGACGGGCCTCGCGCTGATCGCCTACGCGACGCGGGCCCACGCGTTCGCGAGCTGGGCCGGCGCGGCGCTCGCGTTCGTCGTGACGTCCGCGCTCTCGGTCTCGGTCGGGGCGGTCCTCTTGAGCGCGCTCGGGCCCAGCCGGATCGGGCTCGTCCGGGTCGCCGGCGGGATCTTCCTGCTCGGCTACGCCGCGTGGGTCTACTTCCATCCCGACGAGGAGGAGGAGCTCCGGCGCCGGGAGGACGTGCGGTCGGCGCTCGTCGCGGCCTTCGTCACGATCTTCCTCCTCGAACTCGGCGACAGCACGATGATCTTCGAGATCGTCCTGGTCGCCGACTGGGGCTGGCTGATCGTCTTCCTCGCCGGATCGGCGGCGCTCGCCGTCGTGGCGGCGTGGAACGTCACGGTCGGGCGCGCGCTCGGCTCGCGGATCTCAGCGCGACGGCTGAACACCATCATCGTGGTCGTTCTCACGATCGTGGGCGCGCTGACGATCGCGTACGGTCTCGCTCCGGGCGCGTTCCCGTCGCTGAGTCTGCCGACCGCGGTCTAGGGGAGGCGGGAGCGGCCCGCCGCCGTGGTCGCTCGACTTGGCGAGCCGCTCGAGGTCGCCGACGAACGCCGCCCAGCCGTTGGGGAGCGCGCTCAGGACGTCGGCCTGGTCGAGCATCTCCCGGAGCTCCGCGGCCCGGTCCGACCGACCCGCGGCGTGCTCGAGGAGCGCCAGCCGCACGATCGCCTCGGCGCGCAACCGGGGGATGCTCTGCGGCGACGGCTCGTCGATGACCGCTTGCCATCGCTCCCGCGCTCCCTCGACCGTGCCGGCGATCGCGAAGCTGCGACCCTCGAGGACCCAGAGCTTGAGGAGGGTCGGCGAGGGCGGGACGAGGTGGAGCAGGTCCGTCAGGGCGCGAGCGCGGTCGAGCGCGGGAGCGAGTCCGCGGGTGACCTCCCGGTTGAGGAGAAGGTCCGCGATGCCGAGCTGCTGGTAGATCTCGAGCGAAGGAAGCTTCGCGCGCTGGAGGGTCGGCACGCTGCGTTCGCGGTGCTCGCGCGCGCGGACCGGGTCCCCGCGGGTCTCCAGGAGCCGTGCCTGGAGGTCCTCGGCCAGCGCGTCGAGCTCCCAGCGGCGCGTGCGCTCGAGCAGCAGGCGGGCGGCCTGCAGGAAGCGCTCCGCCAGCGCCTGCTCCTCCGGCGTTCCCTCGATCCGCGAGAGTCCGACTGCGAGCAGGGCGAGGGCCTGGATGTGCTGCGCCGGGACCCGTCGGGCGAGGAGGGCGGCGCGGTGCGACTCGGCCCGGGCGCGGTCCGGCTGGTTGCGCTCGTAGTGGAACTCGGAGATCAGGGCCTCGAGCAGGACCTCGACCTCGACGAGCTCCGCGTCGTGACACCGGTCGATCAGTTCGAGGATCGTCGTCTGGAGCGACGGTCGAGGGCCGATCACCCGCATGATCAGGACCAGCGGTTCGAACCACTCCGCGATCGTGTCCGCCGGTATCTTCGCCCGGATCGCCCCGTCGACCCCTTCGCGGACCTCGTCCTCTGCCTCCCGCGCGAGCCCGGCGCCAAAGAGCGCGCGGGCATGGAGCAGCCGAAGCTCGGGCGAGAGGGGGTTCCGCTGGGCCGGCGGCAGGGCCGTGAGGCAGGAGATAGCGTCGCGCAGGAGCTCCTCCGCCGAGTCGAACTCGAGGAGCTGGAGGCTGATCTCGGCCGCCTCGAGCAGGTAGCGGAGCGCCGCCGGGCCCGGGAACCAGGCGAGATAGTGCCGGGCGACCTCGATCCTCCGCGCGAGATTGGGCTCGGGGGACAACGCCGAAAGCGCCTCCGCGATCTCGAGGTGCATCTCCCGACGCTGCTTCTCGGGCAGGAGGTCTTCGGTGAGCGGGATCCACGCCGGGTGGAGCATCAGCACCTTGCCGTCGTGCACCTTCACCAGACCGGCCTCGGTCGCCGGGAGGAGCGCTTCGGATAGTTGCGGGAACGTGAAGCGGGCGACCCGGGAGAGCACGACCTGCCCCACCGTCCCACCGAGGAGCGCAACGTAGCCGACCGTCCGCTGGGAGACCGACGGGAGATTGTCGAAGATCGCCTTCAGCCGATGGGCCTCGCGAGGATCGGGCAGACTGCGGGAGAACCGGACCCAGTCGACGTCGCCCCGGCCGAGGAAGGCGTCCTCCCACATCCCGATCCCGGCGAGCGACGTGTCGACGGCGAGCGCGAGCAGGAACGGACGGAACCGCGCCCGGCGCGAGAGCGCGACGATGAACTCCCGGCTCTCGTTGTCAAAGAGCGAGCCGTCCTCGATCAGGATCGCGACCGGGTGGCCCGTCGGTCCTACGAACTCGGGGAGGATCTCCGACCAGAACGCGTCGGGGTCCCCTTCGTTCGCCGACCGCCCCCGGACCGGTTGGCCCAGGAACGTCGTGCGCGAGCGCTCGCCCCGGCTGCGCCGGCCCTGGGGCATGCGTTCGGACAAGAACGGCATCGGGACGATCGGTACCTCGGCGACCTCCCCCGCCGCCGGCCGGTCGGGCTCGCCAGTTTCGTCCGGCGCGTCGCTCCCGTTCCGGAGACCGTCCAAGGCGCCGTACGGCACGGAGCGCGAGCGATAGCTGCCGCGCAAGTGGATGACGCGGGAATTGAGGGCCCGCAGACTCGACTCTAGCTCCGCGAGGACCCGGGACTTCCCGCTCGCCGGCGGGCCGGCGATGACCAACGTGCGACCGGAATTCTCCGCTAGACCTTCGAGGGCGCGGAGAACCGGTGTGGGCAGTCCCGGCACCCGGTACCTCTGTCGCACGATGTCCGCTCATCGGATTTAATTCCATCCAGACGTGTTGAGAGGAACCCGGCGCGCGCGAGCGTTAAAGGCGTGGGCGAGGTGAGTGCGGCCGTGCCCGCTTCGCTGCGCACCCGCCGGCGCGAGTATCTCAAGAGGCCCGTCCGACCCGTCGACGTGACCCGCGGCCGCGGCCTCGGCGACCTCCTCGAGCAGTTCCGCGGATCGTCGATCCAGGCGCGGAATCTCGGCCGCTGCCTTGAGGTGTGGGAGAACGCGCTCACCGATCCGAAGCGTCCGACGATCCTCATCGGGCTCTCGGGCCCGCTGATCGCGGCGGGCCTGCGACGTGTGCTCCGCGACCTGGTCGACTGGGGACTCGTGGACGTCGTCGTGTCGACCGGCGCGATCTACTACCAGGACCTCTACCAGACGATCGGCGGCCGTCACTGGGTGGGCACCCCGCACGCGGACGACGTCAAGCTCCGCGACCTCTATCTCGATCGGATCTACGATACCTACGTCGACGAGCTCAAGTTCGAGGACACCGACCGGGCGATCGGACGGGTGACGGAAGAGTTCCCCCGCCGCCCGGCCTCGTCCCGGGAGTACCTGGGGTTCCTGGGGTCACGTTTCGACGATCCCGAGTCGTTTCTGGCGACCGCGGCCCGTCGCGGTGTGCCGACATTCTCCCCGGCCCTGATCGACAGTTCGATCGGCATCGGCCTGACGCTCTACTACCAGGCTAATCGAACGCGCAAGGACCGGTTCATCCTCGACGCCATCCGGGACAACTACGAGCTGGTCCAGATCCTCAACGCATCGCCGCGCACCGCGGTCATCTACATCGGCGGGGGCACGCCCAAGAACTGGATCAACGACGGGATCGTGATGGCCAACTACGCGTTCGGGCGGGAGGGCGAAGGGCACTACTACGCCCTCCAGGTCACCACCGATGTACCCCACTGGGGCGGCCTCTCGGGGAGCACGCTCGACGAAGCGCAGTCGTGGGGAAAGATCTCGAGAACGGCGACGCGGGCGATGGCCTTCGTCGAAGCCTCGGTCGGTCTGCCGCTCCTCGTCGGCGGACTGTGGCAGCATCGGGCCCGATGGAAGGGTCGGCCTCGTCTGCGGTTCGATTGGTCGGCAGATGAGGTTACCATTCGGCGATTCCGCCGATAGAAGACACCGAATCGCGTGGGCCGGCTAACTCCGCAAGCCGGCCCCGCACCGAGTACCGGGTTTGAGCGACCAGGCTCGACGATAGGTATTCATGGCTGTGCAGCTATCTTGTTCTAGCTCGCCCGGGCGGTGCACCGCTCGAGAGTTCAGAGGTTTCATCAAAGTCAACATCGCTTTGCGTCGACTCTCGGACTCACTTCGGAGGGCCGCCGGAATGTACGCCTAACTTGTGCGGGGTCCGAGTAGCGGCGTCACTTTGTCGCCGAACGACCGTGGAAATCTATTGTGGCGGAGGTGAAACAGAAAACTGGTGGAGATGCGTATTCGCGCGCATCTATGGGGGTAGTATATCAAACCCGATTTTCTGAGATGAAAACGCCGCGATTAAATACCCGGGATTCCGGGCGGCCGATTGGAGGTGCCACCGGCGATGTCGCTGCCCTACCTGCCCCCGTCCGCGGTTCACGAGCAGCAGTAGGCGCTAGGATCGGACGGGGTCACCCGTTCCGATGCGCTCCGGGTCGCGCTGCGCATTAGCCTCAGCTCTAGGAGGAGCGGTAGCTGTACCGTTCATTTGCCGTACCTTCTCGCCAAGCTCGGCCACAAATACATCCCTCAACCAACTCATCTCGAGACTCTCGGCTATCCTGATCGCGGACGCATAATGCGCGCCCGCTCCCTCGGTGTCGCCCCTATAGATCAGAAGCTCCGTCAGATACGAGTGCGCGAGTGCCAAGGAATCGCAGGGCGGGATTCTGGAGAGAACCTCGACACTCATCGTCCCGTGTCTCAAGGCCTCCTCAGCCAGCTCGCTCCCTCCCCCGCTCTGCGCGAGCTGGGACTCGAATGCGCAGAGCAATCCCAGCGTGTGGCCGAGGACGAGGTCGTTCCCTAGGCGCTCGGCTAGGGCATTCGCCTGCTTCGAGTAGGTGATTGCTTCGCGCCACCGTCTCTCCGTCCCAGCAATCGCGGCGAGCCCGCTCAGCGCGTGCGCGAGTTGGTTGACGTACCCGAGCGCTTCCGCGTCGGCCCGAATCTGAGTTAGATCCCGCTCGGCCAATTCGACCTGACCCGTCCGCACGTACGCCCTCGCCCTGACGAGCAAAAGGTTGAACACGATGTCCTGTCGATTCGCCTGTCGCGCTTCCGGCAACGCGGCGGAGACCAGTCTCAGCGCCACCTCCGGTCCGGTCTGCCGTTCTTCGAGGCGAGACCAGGCAGCGATGCTCTCGAGTGCAAGATCAGTGTTTCGAGTCCGACGGGCCGACTCGAATGAGGACTCGTATCTCTCCTGGGCAGTCCGATTGTCTCCCTCAGCTTCGGCAAGTCGGCCCTCTGTCAGAGCAAAGTAAGTCTGCAACCGGCGGGAAATCGGCCCAATGAGTTTTGCGGTGGCCATATCGCGTCTTGCCTGCTTGAGATCGCG
>JASHUS010000220.1 GCA_030039865.1 Thermoplasmata archaeon | reverse complement strand
ACGTCGTGAGGTCGAACGGACCGGTCAGCGTCCCGCCGCTCGAGCTGACGATCTCGAGGGAGTACGTCGTCCCCGCGACCAGCGTCTGGATCGGCACGAGCGTGCCGCCGTCGTTCTCGAGGATGTAGAACGCCGAGTCGTCGAGCGCGTGCTCCGTCGCCGGGTCTTGGCCGATGAGCTCGGTCGAGAGCACGAGGGCGTTCGCGAAGCCGAGCCCCTGGAGGTAGTTCCACCCGCTCCCGGCCGGGTTCGTCAACGTCCCGAACCAGTACGGGAGGTTCTGGTCCTGCGGGAACTCGTCCTGGTCCGAGAGCATGTACTGCGCCTCGCCGTTCGACGGGCCCCAGAGGTAGAGGTCCTCCCAGATGTTGATCCCGCAGTCGGACGCCGGGCAGATGATCTCCTGGATCCCGCCGGTGCCGATGTTCGTCATCGGGGTGTACGCGCTCGTCGGGACCGCGCCGGCCTCCTGGGCGTTGTGGAGCTCGAAGAGGAGCGCGTTGATGTCGCCCATGCGCGCGTTGCCGAACGCGACGAGCGCCTGCTCCTCGACGAGCGCCCACTCCCCCGCGAAGACGGGCGCGGCGAACGACGTGCCGCCGTAGGTCAGCTGCCAGGCGCCGAACGCGTAGACGCTCATGTTGAAGCCGGCGCTGCCGCTGACGACGGGGTCGATCAGGCTGCCGCTGTCGTAGACGTCGAGCGCGTTCTGCCACCACGGCTGCGCGATCGAGACCGACTGGCCGAACGCGCCGCCCGTCTCGCCCGGCGGGAGCGCGGGCGACGTCTCGTTGCCCGTGGGGTACTGGTAGGTGATGTACTCGGACTCGGACCAGTAGGTGAAGCTCCCGATGCCGCTCACCGGCGCGACCGTCATGTTGAGGCCGTCGATGTTCGTCGCGACGCCGGTGTCGGGGAACTCCACGCCGTCGTACTCGGCGGTCATCATGCCACCGCCGACCGACGTCTGGCCGTCCGCGTCCGCGGGGATGCCCGCCTGCAGCGGGAACGGGTAGACGGTGGGGCCCGAATCGCCCGAGGCGAAGATGTTCGTGACGCCGAGTGCGGCGAGCTGGTCGAGCTCCTCGTTCTCGAGCGAGAGGTACGTCGGGCTGCCGAAGATCTCGGTCAACTGCTCGCCCGTGCCGTAGGAGTTGCTCTCGATCGAGACCGACGAGTCGGCGACGGACGTCGTCTGGGTCGTGCTCCCCGTGAGGAGGTTCAGGTTCACGGTGCCCGCGGGCAGCGTGGTCGCGGCCCCGCTCGTCAGGTAGTCCGCGGTGAGCTGGTACGCCGAATCGAACGCGGTCAGCGCGGAGGTGCCGGTCGAGATGAGGACGATGTGCGCCTGCGGCGCGATCGTCGCGGCGTACTCGATGTCGAGGCTCGTCTCGATCGTCCAGCCGTAGACCTCGCCGTTGTACTCGCAGCCCGTGAGGTTCGTGTTGGGGTAGTATTCCCCGCTCGAGTTCATCGCGATGACCGTGAGCCGTCCGAGCACGTTGACGCCGGTCTGCTGCTGGAACTGCTGAAAGTCGCTCGCGAACGGGCAGCCGACGTCGACGATCGCGATCGTCACGCCCTGGCCCTTGTCGGGGGCGCCGCCGATCGCCGAGTGGCCGTTGAGCAGGTTCGTCGCGCCGGTGAGGACCTGCATGCTGCACGGGAAGAGGAACTGCCAGTCGAGGCCGTCGAGCTGGCCCCAGGTGAAGTTGTGGGAGGCGCAGGCGCCCGAGGTGCCGCCGCCGAGCGCCGTGCCGGCCTCGACCGTCTCGCTCGCGGCCGGGATTGAGGTCGAGAGTCCAAGCGCGGAGAGCGACGTCGCGGGCGAGAGCCCCGCGAACGCGGTCGTGATGTCCGGCTGCGCGTAGAGCGTGCTGAGGCCGTCGACGCCGTTCGCGTGCATGCCGCTCGGGAGGTACGCGTTGCCCGTGCTGAGGTAGACGAGCCGGCTCGTGGTGGAGTTGAAGCCGGCGCTTGCGGTGCCGAAGATCGGGTTCCACTGGCCGGGCGAGTAGTACTGCTCGGTGAACGCCCCGATCTGGGTGTGGAACGCCGCCTCGACCTCGGCGATCGTGCCCGCGACCGTGAGGTACATCCGGGCGGGGTCGGGCGTGACGGTGAGCCCGTAGCCCGCGAAGTACGCCTCGTCGGCCGCGTACTGCGTCGTCGAGACGCCGAACGCGCCGCCGAGCGCACCGAGCGTCGCGAACTGGTGGTACATCGGGCTATCCGGGTTCTGAATCTGCTCGACGTAGCTCTCGAGGCCCGACGCCGAACCGACCGAGACCTGCAGCGTCATCGTCGTGCCGAGGTTCAGCGCGCTCGGGTCGGGGAGGATCGTGTAGCCGTACTCGCTCGCGTCCGTGACCGTGCTGGCGGTCAGCGACGGCCCGCTCACTTCGGCGAGCGGGCTCGTGGCGAGCGGAGCGCTCGGCGCCGGCGCGGCGCTCCCCGGGAGGGAGGCGCTCGCGGAGGCCTCGACGCGGGAGGGGATCGTCCCTCCGATCGAGAACCCCGCGACCGCGAGGACCACGATCGCCACGGTCAGTCCCAACATCCACCGGCTCGATTTTGATGCGTGCATACGCCGATCGCCGCTCCTACGAGGCGTGGGATTGGCTCCGGTCGTAAGCCCGTTCCGAGAATCGATTGGAACCGACTTGGAGGGAGCGCGCGAGCGCGCTAGCTGCGGAGCCAGGCGAACGGCTCGCGGGCGCCGGCCGGTGAGGCGAACCAGCTCTCGAGCTCGCTGCGCACGCGCGGCAGGCTCGGAAGGCCGGGCGGGGCGCGCGCCGGACCCTCGACGACGAGCACCGGCGTGGGCCACGCGAGCGGGCGGTGGTCCGATCCGACGCGGCGGAGTACCGAGATCTCGGGATGCGTCTTCAGCCATCGCGCGATCGATCCCGAGAAGTCCCCGTCCGAGCCGGCGACGAGCTGGATCCGCTCGAGCGGGCGGTGCTCGTGCGCCACCCGGCCGAGGAACGCGAGGAACTCCTGATCGACGAGCGTGCGGCGCGCGCCGCCCGGGCGGTTCCGTCGCATCCGGTCCATCCGCGCGAAGAGCTCGGCGACCGGCGGCTGCCGATCCGATCCCGAGGCCGCGTCGCCGTTCCCGGGCCCGCGGACGCGAGGGCTCGCGGTGAAGACGACCGCCCACCAGGGCGGATCGAAGAAGACGCCCGAGACGTCGAGCGAGTCGGGCGCGCGGCCCCAGCGGGCGAGCTCGCTCACCCGCGACATGTTCGAGCGGACGCCGAACCGGTGCCAGATCCGGCGGACCGATGTGTGGCTCACACCGGTCGCCCGCGCGAGGGCGCGTGTGGTCCAGTGCCGGGCGTTCGGGGGTTTCTCGCGGAGCGTCTTCCACAGGATCGCCCGGACGGTCGCGTCGGGGAGCTGCGTGCGGCCGAGCGGCCGGGGCGCGTCGTGGACGAGACCCTCCGAGCCCAGGAGCGCGTAGCGGCGCAGCCAGCGGGTGACGGTCGTCGGGCGAACGTGGAGGCGGGCCGCGATCTCGCGCTGCGAGCGCCCCGCGGCGGCGAGCAGGACGATGCGGGCCCGGGTCACGAGCCGGTAGGGGGAAGTCCGGCGCTTCGCCCACGTCTGGAGGCGGATGCGCTCGGCGTCCGTCAGCGGCCTCATCGTCGCGCGCTGCGGCGCCGAATCGGCTCCGCGACTAATAACGGGCGCGACGAGCTTCTCCGCCGAATCGGCGCGGAATCGGCGCAGCGCCCCGCGGCCCACTGCGGGGCGTACCTCCCATCGTGGTTCCAGCGGCGGCCGACGGCCTAGGCGCTCGCGACCGACGCGGCCGAGGCCTTCACGGGCCGGGTCGCGAGGAGCTCGTCGGCGCGGGGCGGGGACTCGACGGCGCGGTTGATCGCGATCTCGGCGAGGTCGCTCGCGTAGAACGCGCTCCGCTCGAGGCTCTCGAGGACGTAGGCGAGCCCGACCGCGAGGCGGCCGCGCTTCGAGGAGAGTTCGCGGAGCACGTGGTCGCGCTGGCGCGTCAACTCGTGCGCCGCGTCGATCACGCGGTTCGCCTTCGCGATGTCGCGCGTGTCGAGGCTATCGAGCGCGTCGGAGAGCGCCGACGCCGCGGCCGCGCTCATCCGCTCGAGCTCGCCGCCGAGCTTCTCGGGCGTCGGCTCGCGGCCGAGGATCGTCACGGAGTCCGCGATGCGCACCGCGTGGTCGGCGATCCGCTCGAGGACGCGCGACGCGAGCAGGTACGTCGAGCACTCCGGCAGCGTGAGCTCGAGGCTCGCGAGGATCCGCGCGTCGCGCAGCGCGCTCGTCACCTGCTTCTCGAGGAACCAGTGGAGGCGGTCGACCTCCCAGTCGCGCTCGACGACGTCGCGCGCGATCGACGTGTCGCGCCCGCGGAACGCCACCATCGCGTCGACGTGCATCGCGCGGACCATCTGGTGCTCCCGCCGGATGATCGACGGGATGGGGAGCGGGTTCGCGCCGACGACGTCCTGGAGGATCACGGCCTCGCTCGTCTCCTCGAGGATCTCGGGGCCGATCATGCGCTGCGCGAAGTTCCGGACGACCTCGCGCGTGCGCGGGCTCATCCGGCCCTCCGTGCGGATCTCGAGGAGGGGGTAGCCCGCGATGTACTCGGCGATGAGCCGGCGGAAGAGGTGCTCGGTCTCCATGTCGTTGTCGACCTCGACGACCCGCCGGTCGGACTCCGCCGGGCCGCTCGACTCCGCGAAGATCGTGAGCGAGCCGTCGGCGCGGGGCGTGAAGAGGAGCACGTCGCCCGGCCCGAGGCCGCGGGCGGTCACCCAGTTCTTCGGGAGGGAGATGATATACGTCGAGCCCCCGGTCTTCTGGATCCGGCGCCCGTGGAATCCACCGCTGCTACGCATAGAATGTACGAAGGCCGACCCACTATTGTCTATATAGCTTAGGATGGCCCGGCCCGGCCGCGCGGAGCGAGCCCGTCGCGGCCCCGACCCCCCGCGCCGACCCTAAATAACCGGCGTTCGCGTGACGGCCGGCGTCGTTCATGGCGGGGGACCGGCCGGCTCGATTCTCCTATCGGGGTCGCTCGGTCCGCGCCGATCCCGGCGAGACCGTCCTCGGCGCGATCGCACGCCGCGGCGTGCCCGTCGTCGCGCGGTCGAACCGGTACCGCCGGCCCCGCGGGCCGTTCTGCGGGGTCGGGCAGTGCACGGGCTGTCTCGTCCGGGTCAACGGGGTCCCCGGGACGCGGGCCTGCCGGCACGTCCCGCTCGAGGGCGACCGCGTCGAGGACGAGCGGGGCTGGCCGTCGGCCCGGTTCGATCTCCTCGGGGCGATCGACCTCCTGTTCCCCGGCGGTTTCGATTCGCTCCGGGGCCTCCGGCGGCCGGCGTTCCTGACCCCCGTCTACCAGTGGGGCGTGCGGCGGCTCCTGGGCGTCGGGGCCCTGCCGGAGGCCGCGCCCCCCGCGCGGCCCCCGGTGACCGTTATCGCCCCGAAGGTCGTCGTCGTGGGTGGCGGCCGGAGCGGGCGGGCGGTCGCGCAGGCGCTCCGTACCGAGGGGCTCCGGCCGCTCGTGCTCGAGCGCGCGCTCGGACCGCTCGCGCTCGAGGGGGCGGATGGGCGGCCGGCGACCTCGGCGACGTTCCTCCCTCGACCCGCCGGCGGTCGGTTCACGATGCTCGGATTCACCGAGCCCGACCGGGGCGTCGCGCTGCGCACCCGCGCGGTCGTGATCGCGACCGGCTCCTACGACGCGGGACTCCTCTTCGGAGGCAACGATCGGCCGGGCGTCCTTACCGCGGAGGGAGCCCTCTCGCTGGTCGGGCCGGGCCGTCGACCCCCGTTCCGGCGCGCCGTGGTCGTGGGCGGGGGCGGACGGGTCCGGGACGTGCTCGATCGGTGCGGGGACGCGGTCGCGGCGGTCGTCGCGCCGAGCGAGATCCGTCCCGAGGTCGTCCGACGCGCCTCCGAGCTCGATGTCCCGCTCTACCCGCGCTCCCTCGTCCTCCGCGCGGCCGGTCGGTCGGGCGTGCGGCGGCTCTACCTGCGCACCCGGCGCCGCGGCCCTACATTCTCGCTCGCGTGCGACGCGGTCGTGCTCGCCCACCGGCGGCTCCCCCACACGCAACTCTTCTTCCAGGCGGGCGCGCGGCTCGACTGGAGCGACGCGCGCGGGGCGTACTTCCCGGTCGTCGACGACGCCGGTGCCACGACGGTCCCCGGCCTCTACGCGATCGGATCGGTCGCGGGGGACGCCGCCCCGGGCGTGCGGCCTGAGGACCTCGCCCACGCCCTCGCCGCGCGACGTCCGGTGGGTCCACCCCGCACAGCCGCCTCTGGCCCGGTCGCGGAGATCGTTGGCTACTACCGCGAGCTCCTCGGGGAGCGCCGCCGGGGTCGGTGGATGGCGTGCCCGTGCGAGGACGTGCTCCTCCGCGAGATCGAGGAGGCCGTCGCCGCGGGCTACCGCGGGGTCGAGGTGACGAAGCGGTACACGGGCCTCGGCACCGGGCTCTGCCAAGGCCGCTACTGCGTCCCCGACGCGCTCCTCGTGCTCTCGCTCCTCGAGGGTCGGCCGCCGCCGGCGGTCGGGTACATCACGCAGCGGCCACCGGTCCATCCCATGCCGCTCGCGTCGCTCGCCGAGCTCGACGGCGCGCTCCCGTCGGAGGCCGAGGCGTGACGCTCCCCCGGTCGAGCTACCGCGCGGTCGTCGTCGGCGGCGGGATCATCGGCCTCTACACGGCGTACGACCTCGCGCGGGCCGGCGCGGGGCCGATCCTCGTGCTCGAGCGCGGCTTCCTCTCGAGCGGCGCGTCCGGCCGGAACGGCGGCGGCGTCCGCCAACAGTGGGAGACGCGCGGAACGATCCGGCTCGCGCGCGAGTCGGTCGAGGCCTACCGGCGGTTCGGCCGCGACTTCGGCTACAACCTGTGGTTCCGCCAATCGGGGTACCTCTTCCTCGCCGAGTCCGAAGTCGAGCTCGCGCGCCTGCGGACCGTGCACGACGTGGTCACAGCGGAGGGGCTGCCGGCCCGCCTGCTCGACGCGGGCGGCGTCGCGGAGCTCGTTCCCGGCCTCGCGCCGGGCGCCGCGATCGGAGGCTCGTACCTCGCGTCGGACGGCGTCCTCTACCCGTTCCCGGCAGTGTGGGGCGTCTACGAGGCCGCCCGGTCCCTCGGCGTCGACGTCGCGCTCGGCGTCGAGGCGCTCGGGCTCCGCGTCGAGGGGACGCGCGTCACGGGCCTTGTCACGTCGGAAGGCGCCGTGGCCACGACGACGGTCGTCAACGCGGCGGGCGGCTGGTCGGGCGAGTTCTCCCGCCGGGCCGGCCTCGAGGTGCCGAACGTCGCGACGCGGCACGAGATCCTCGCGACGGAGTCGCTGAAGCCGTTCCTCGATCCGATGGTCGTCCGCGCGTCGGACGGTCTCTACTTCAGCCAGACGATGCGCGGCGAGATCGTCGGCGGCCGCACCGTCGGCCACGCCCCGGGCGTCGGCCCCGGCGTCCCGAGCTCGCCCGGCTTCCTCACCGGGATGGCGCGGGCGCTCACCGGTCTCCTGCCGCGGCTCGGCTCGGTGCGCGTGCTGCGCGCCTGGTCCGGCTACTACGACGACACGCCGGACGGGTTCCCCGTGATCGGCGAGGATCCCCGCCTCCCGGGGTTCGTCCACGCGAACGGCTTCGGCGGACACGGCTTCATGCTCGCGCCCGCCGCGGGCCGCCGCGTCGCCCGCGCCGTCCTCGGCGAGCCGACCGAGCTCGATCCCGCGGTCTTCGGACCGGGACGGTTCCTCGTCGCGCGTCGCGACGCGCCGGCCGAACGGCTCGGGCTCGGCTGAGCGGACCCCGCGGGCGCCGCCACCGTATTGAGCCGCCTCCCGGCTTTGGGCGAACGTGATCGGTCCGTTCCCGTGGGACCCGTTCCCGCCGGGCGAGCCCGAGCCGAAGGGCCCCGATCCGGTGCCGGGGCTCGCCTACCGGTCCGCCGTCTCCGCGGCCGACGCGTACCGGTCCGTCCGCCTCGCGTTGCGCCGGGAGAACGGCACGCTGCGCGTCGGCAACCGGTTCGTGCCCGACGGCCGGTACCGCGAGGTCGCCTTCCTCGCGGTCGGCAACGCGGCGAACTCGATGGCGCTCGCTGCGCTCCACGTGCTCGGCGACCGCCTGACCCAGGGGTTCCTCGCGGGGCCCGAGGCCATCCCGGACGAGGTGCCGTTCCGCGGGGTCCGCGTGCCGCCCGGCTGGGGCGGCGATCCCCAGGCGCCCGAGGTCGTGCGCGCGGGCATCGAGCTCGCGGAGGGGCTCACCGAGCAGGACCTCCTCCTCGTGCTCCTCTCGCCGGGCGCGCTCCGCTCGCTCCTCCTGCCGCCCCCCGAGGAGAGCCTCGACGCGTTCAACGCGTTCCTGGAGGACGCCCACGCACGCGGGGCGAGCGGCCGGGAGATCGGCCTCCTCGCCCGGGTCCTCGGCACGGGCGCGGTCGGGGGACGGCTCGCGCCCGCCATCCCGCGCGCGGACGTCGCGACGTTCGTCGTCGAGCGGGGCGACGGCGCGGGGATCGTCGGCGGCGGGCCGATCCGTCCGGTCACGTCCGGCGAACGCGACGAGGCGCGGGGCGCGCTCGCGCGCATCGGCCTCGACCCGTCGATCGTGCCGTC
>JASHUS010000219.1 GCA_030039865.1 Thermoplasmata archaeon | reverse complement strand
CGCCCGACAACGTGCGCCCGCTGCCCGACGTGGTGAAGGAACACGTCAAGGTCGACCAGGCGTTCCTCGGCTCCTGCACGAACGCGCGCATCGAGGACCTGCGCGAAGGGGCGGCCCTCATGAAGGGCCGCAAGGTCCACCCCGGGGTCCGCTTCATCGTCTCGCCGGCGTCGACGAAGATCTACGATCAGTGCCTGCGGGAGGGGATCATCGAGACGTTCACCGACGCCGGGGCCGTCTTCACGAACTCGAGCTGCTCCGCCTGCTTCGGCGGGAACATGGGGATCCTCGCGCCGGACGAGGTCTGCGCCTCGTCGTCGAACCGCAACTTCCCAGGCCGCATGGGCGCGAAAGAGGCCCGGATCTACCTGATGTCGCCGGCGGCGGTCGTCGCGACCGCCGTGAACGGGGAGATCTCCGATCCGCGGGAGTTCGCGTAGGCGCCGGCCATGCAGGACGTCATCGAGGGCCGGGTGTGGACGCTGGGCCCGAACGTCGACACCGACCAGATCATCTCGGGCAAGTACCTCACGATCATCGACCCGAAGGAGCTCCAGAAGCACGTCTTCGAGATCGCCCTCCCCGAGTTCGCCGCGAACGCCCGCGCCGGCGACATCATCGTCGCCGACGAGAACTTCGGCTGCGGATCGAGCCGGGAGCACGCGCCGCAGGCGATGCGGGCGATCGGCGTCGGCGCGGTGGTCGCGGACTCGTTCGCGCGCATCTTCTTCCGCAACGCGATCAACCTCGGGATCCCGACGGTGGAGGCGAAGGGGGTCCGGGGGATCTTCGAGCAGGGCGATCCCGCCCGGATCGAGATGCGCGCCGGTCGCATCACGAACGTTCGCACGGGACGTTCGGTCACGTTCCCGCCCCTGCCGCCGCACCTGCTCGAGCTCCTGGACGCGGGAGGGCTCGTCGAGAAGGTCCGCCGGGAGCTCGAGGCCCGTAAGGCGGCGGCCGGAGCCCCGACATGAGGGAGGCGGGGTACGAGATCGCCGTGTTCCCCGGTGACGGGACCGGGCCCGAGGTCATTCGGGAAGGCGAGAAGATCCTCGGAGCCCTCGGCGAGGGGGGACCCTCGCCGTGGCACCTCACGAACTATCGCGGCGGCGGTCAATACTATCTGGCGTCGGGCCGCGAGTGGGACCCGGAGGGCGAGGCGGCCGCGCGCTCGGCCGACGCCGTGGTCGTCGGCGCGGTCGGCTGGCCCGGCGCGCTCCTGCCGAACGGTGACATCGCCGGGCGGGCCTTGGTGCTCGGACTTCGGGAAGGTCTCGATCTCTACGCCAACGTCCGGCCCTGCCGTCTCTACCCGGGCGTCCGCCATCGCGTGAGCGGGACGTACTCCGAGGTATGGTCGCCGAGGAACGTGGACTTGGTCATCGTCCGGGAGAACACCGAGGGCCTCTACACGCCGGCGCGCGGACGCTTGCGCCGGGCGGACGAGACGGAGGTCGCGATCGACACGCGCGTCATCACGCGGAAGGGCGCCGAGCGCGTGATCCGTTACGCGTTCGAGATCGCCCGCCGCCGCTCGACCGGGGCGCCCGAGGACGGACATAAGCGCCTCACGTGCGTCGACAAGTCGAACGTCCTCGAGGGCTGCCGATTCTTCCGCGAGACGTTCGACCGCGTCGCGCAGGAGTACCCCGATGTCGAGCGCGACTATGCGTACGTGGACGCGTTCACGCAGTGGCTCGTGCGCAACCCCGAGCGCTTCGATGTCGTGGTCGCGACGAACATGATGGGGGACATCATCACCGACCTCGCGGCGGTGCTGCAGGGCGGGATGGGATTCGCGGCGGGCGGGAACATCGGGAACGAGCACGCGATGTTCGAGCCGGTCCATGGGAGCGCCCCCAAGTACGCGGGCAAGAACCAGGTCAATCCGTTCGCCACGTTCTTCGCGGTCGAGCAGATGCTCCGCTGGCTCGGCGACCGGCACCAGGACGCCCGCCTCCTCGCGCAGGCCGATCGGCTCGATCGCGCGGCGGCCGAGGTCCTGGGGAGCGGGACGGCCCGGACCTACGATCAAGGCGGCACGACCACGACCAGCGAAGCCGGCGACCGCGTCGCGGCGGCGATCCGCGCGGGGGCGCGATGACGGCCCGCGGCGTCGCGATCGTGGGCGGCGCCTCCGTGAAGTGGGGGGTCCGCCCGTCGACGTGGTCGGAGCTGGCGCAGGAGGTCGGGGCCGCGCTGTTCCGGGCCCTGCCCGAACTGCGGAGCGAGGACGTCGATTCGCTGTTCGTCGGCGCGGCCGAACCGGAGCGCTTCGCGTTCCAGTCCCACGTCGCGCCCCTCGCCGCGGAGCAGATGGGTCTCCGCCCGACGCGGATTCTCCAGCGCACCGAGCTCGCCTGCGCCTCGGGCCAGTCGGCGATCCGCTCCGCGTACGCTGCGATCGCGGCCGGCCTCTCCGATCTCGCGGTCGCGGTCGGGGTCGAGAAGATGAACCTCCCGTCGATGGCCGAGGCGAACTCGGCGATGGGCTGCGTCATGGACCGCCCCTGGGACGGACCGCACGGCGCGACCGCGCCCCCGTTCTTCGCGATGGTCGCCCAGCGCCACATGCTCGAGCACGGCACGACCGAGGAGCAGCTCGCGGCCGTCTCCGAGAAGAACCACCGGTTCGCGAACACGAACCCGAACGCGCAGTTCTACGAGAAGACGTTCCCCCGCGAGAAGCTGCTGAGGTTGCCGGTGATCGCGCCGCCGCTGCGCCTCGGCGATTGCTCGTCGATGACCGACGGCGCCGCGGCCGTCGTCCTCGCGAGCGAAGAGAACGCGCGGCGCTACTCGGCCACCCCGGCGTGGATCCGCGGGACCGGGCAGTACTCGGACTTCCACAATCTTGCGAACGCCGGGTCGCTGACCGAGTGGGTCGGCCTGAAGCATGCCGCGCGCGAAGCGTTCGGCCGCGCCGGAATCGGGCCGAAGGACCTCGACCTCGCCGAGGTCCACGACTGCTTCACGATCTCCGAGATCATCGAGTACGAGTCCCTCGGGCTGTGCCCGGAGGGAGCCGGGGGGGCGTTCGTGGCCGATGGCCGGGCCGACGTCGGCGGCGACCTCGTCGTCAATCCCCGCGGCGGACTCCTCGGGTGCGGCCACCCCCTCGGCGCCACCGGCATCGGGCAGGCGCTCGAGGTCTTCCAGCAGTTCTCCCGCACGGTGCCGGCGGCGCGCCAGGCCCCCGATCCCGAGTGGGCGCTCGTCCACAACCTATCGGGGAGCGCGAACGTCCACTCGGTGATGATCTACGGAGCCGGGGGTCCCCGATGAGCGACTCGCCGCGCCCCCGGCGCCCGGCGGCCCAGCTCGCCCGGGAGGAACCGGTCGCGACCGGCTCGGCGCGCGATCCGGCGCGCCCCGCGCCGCTCCGCGAGAAGCGTCCGTTCCTGCTCGACTTCTTCCCGCTCGAGACGGAGAAGGACACGCGCCTCGCGCGCTTCTACGAGAACCTGCGCGCGGGCCGGCTCACGACGACGCGCTGCCGACAGGACGGCTCGATCCTGTGGCCGCCGCGCACGGCGTGCCCGCGCTGCCACGCCGAGGAGCTCGAGTGGGTGGACCTCCCCGATCACGGCCGCCTCTACGCGTTCAGCGCCGTGCTGGCCGGTGCCCCCCTCGGCATGGAGGAGGAGGTCCCGTTCTCGGTGGGTCTCGTCGATCTCGACGGAGTCGCGCTCCGGCTGTTCGGACGGATCGAAGGGAAGCCTTGGAATGCGCTGCACGTGGGGGAAGCCGTCCGCGTCGAGCCGTACGACGTCGGCGACGGGCGAGTCTTCTACCGCTTTCGCGCCCAGCCGTAGGCCGCTCGCGCGCGACGCGTGCGACGAATTTTCGAGCGCGAACGCCGGCTGACGAAAATCCTGAAGCAGTCTATTTATAGGGCCCCCCAGTCTCGCGCGCCGCTCAACGGGGCTGCATCACCGCATGGAAGGGGGTTCCCACACAGGGTGGTGGCGCCGTCACGGCTGGACGATCGCCATCCTCCTGTCCGCGATCGGTGTCTCGTTCGCGATCCGCACGATCTGGTCGTACCCCGTCATCGCGGAGTACGGCCCGCTCTACACGTACGCGGGCGGGTCCGACTCGTACTACCACTCGCGCGTGATGGCGTACATCATCCTCAATCACACGAACCTCGTGCACGATCCGCTGCTGCACTTCCCGCTCGGATCGACCAATCCGCGCGAGCCGCTGTTCGACTGGATGAACGCGATCCTCGGGATCGTCTTCGCCCCGTTCTTCGGCGGGAACGCCGTCGTGGCCGGGGCCTGGTTCCTCGACCTGCAGGCGCCCCTCTGGGCCGCGCTCGGCGTCATCCCGGTCTATCTCATCGGCCGGGAGGTCGCGAACCGGCGCGTCGGCCTGATCGCGGCGGTGATCTTCCCGTTCCTGAGCGCCAACATCGACTCGTCGACGTTCGGGTACGCGAACTACCTCTCGTTCTACACGTTCTTCGTCCTGGTCACGATCTACTGCTATCTGCGGACGGTGAAGGCGGTCGGGAACCGCCGCTGGATCGAGAGCTACCGGCATCCCCGCCAGTACGTGCCCGGGCTGCGTGCGTTCCTGCGGACCGAGCGGAACGCGGTGAAATGGTCGGTCTTCACCGGCGTGTCGCTCGGCGCGCTCGCCCTGGCATGGCAGGGCTACACGCTCGACGTCGTCGTGATCGGGGTCAGCGTCCTCGTCGCGATCTTCGTCGAGCGGATCCGGCGGATCGACTCGTTCGGTCTCTACGTCTCCACGTGGATCGTCGGGCTCATCGCCTTCCCGATGGAGATGCCGTACTATCTCACGCAGTACGGCTCGCTCACGTCGCCCGGGTTCGAGACGTACTTCGTCCTCCAGGCGATCATCTTCTTCGGCGTGCTCCTGATCCTTCTGCCGTTCGTCCTGATGCGGGACATCCCGTGGGTCCTCTCGATCCCGATCCTCATCGGGATCGTGCTCGCGGGCGTCGGGGCGCTCGCGGTCGTCGACCATAGTCTCTTCACGACCCTCATCACGGGCCAGGGCTACTTCGTCAAGACGCTCGTCTACTCGACCGTCGCCGAGGCGCAGGCGCCGTCGATCGACGCGCTCGTGATCGGCTTCGGCATCGTCACGTTCTTCCTCGCGTTCGCCGGTCTCGCGCTGTTCGTCTACCAACTGATCCGCGGTCGGTTCAAGCGGGTCCACGTCGTCTTCGTGACGTTCTCGGTCGTCTCGATCTACCTCCCGATCTCCGCGACGAAGTTCTTCCTCGTCGCGTCGCCGATCTTCGCCCTCCTGCCCGCCGAGGCGATCCGCCGAGCGCTCGACATCGGCGGCTACCCGGAGCTGCGGCGAACGACCGCGTCGCTCTCCGACCGCCGCAGCCAGTTCGCGGCGTTCCGCCGGGCATTCAAGGCGCGCCACGTGCTCATCATGATCCTCGTCGTCGGGCTCGTGCTCCCGAACATCTGGGTCGCGATCGACGCGGGCATCCCCGGCAACACGAAGAGCGGATTCGCGACGCAGGTCGCCGACACGCTCCCGCCCTGGCTCCAGCTCAACACCACGAGTCCGTCTTCGTACTACTTCGGCGCGGCGGGCTCGTCGCTCGACACGCCGAACCAGTACGACAGCGCCGGCTACAACTGGCTCGCGACGCAGGACACCAACTTACCGCCGCAGCAGCGTCCCGCCGTCATCAGCTGGTGGGACTACGGGTTCCAGACGATCGACCAAGGGCAGCATCCCAGCGTCGCGGACAATTTCCAGGACGGGATCGACCCGGCCGGGCAGTTCCTCCTCGCCCAGAACGAGTCCCAGGCGATCGGGGTGCT
>JASHUS010000218.1 GCA_030039865.1 Thermoplasmata archaeon | reverse complement strand
CTCCTCGATAGCCTCCTGGCGCAGGAGGGTCCGTTCGAGATCGTCGTCGTCGACGCCGAGAGCCGGGACGCCACTTGGGAGATCCTACAATCTTACGTTGCCAAGCATCCGGGCGTCGTGCGCGTGTACCGCATCCCCGGCTCGCGTGGGATCGGTCGCAACGAGGGGGTCCGGCGGGCGCGGGGCGAGGGGGTCGCGTTCATCGACGGGGATTGCTTCGCCGACACCAACTGGCTGCGCGAGATCCGGGCGGGGTTCGCGAACGCGCCGATCGTCGCCGGCCGCACGGTGACGGTCGGCAAGCACCGCTACGGCGGACTCGAGCGCGTCGAGCTGTACCAGAGCGGCTACGACGTCACGTACCCGTCGTGCAACCTCGCCTACCGCCGCGATCTCTTCGAGCGGCTGGGCGCCTTCGACCCGCGGTTCGTGACGGCCGAGGACATCGACCTGAATCTCCGCGCCGTCCGCTCGGGCGCCTCGATCCGCTTCCAGCCGAGCGCGATCGTCTATCATCACCTGCGCGCCAACTTCGTCCGGTTCCTCTACCAGGCGTTCTGGAACGGCTACGGCCGCAAGCAACTCACGGAGAAGCAGGGCAGCCTGTGGGGGCGGTACCGCGTGCGCCGGCTCCTCTCGGGCCAGCGGAGCGCGATCGCGTGGGCCCGCCTGACCGCCGCGTTGGGCGGCTACGCCGTCCGGGTCGCGACCGGCGGGGGCCGACGCCTGACCCCGGATCCCGAGAGCGCGCGCGCCCGCTCCGATGCGTGAACCCGCGGCCGCGCGCGCGGCTCAGTTCGCCTTCAGAACGTCCGCGACCTTGACGACCTCGGCGAGCACCTTCGCGAGGTCCGCGGTCTGGTCGACGACCGCGACGAGGAGCGCCTTCTTGCCGCTCCCGACGATGATCGTCTTGGAATCGTTCCCTTCGATGACGATCCGCTCGGGCGGCGCCCGGTTGAGCTCGGTGTTGGCGGTCGCGGCGGCGCCCAAGATCGTCGCGCACATGATGGCGAACGTCTCCGTGTAGACCCCCGCCGGCACGTCCGCGTACAGGACGAGCCCGTCGCGCGAGACGAGGGCGGTCGCGATGCCCCCGATCCGCGTCTTGAGGTCCTTGATCACCGTGCCGACGTTGCCCGTGGCCATCACACCCGGTTCACCTACCTAGAGCTCTTCGATCCGGAATCGGCAGTCAGCATTGCCGGTGCTCGCACACATCTCTTCCGTACACTTAACGCGCCCCCCCTTAAAACGTTCGTAGAACTCGCGGAGCATCCCCCTCAGCCGGTGGCACGTCGGGATGTCGCTCGGGGAGACTTCGATCGAACCCTTCGCGATGATCTCGCGGTCCGCGAAGGTGATCTCTTCGACCCAGCCCCGCTCGACGAGCTGCTGGGCGACGCGGTCGTAGTAGTGCGCCTTGTCCTTCAGGGCCTCCTCGGCCATCGCGGATCCGATGACCGAGCCTTCCTTGAAGAACAGTCCGTGGCAGGCGTGCGACATGACCCCCTCGTAGAGGTCCTTGATCTGACGAAGCTCGGCCTGGTCGAACTTGACCGAACGCATGCCGGGGGCGGCCACCACAGAACGGGTTAAAGAGGTTTGTTTACGGCCGGAGGCCGGCGGGCCGGAACCGGTTGGCGTCACGTCGGTCCCGCCGGTTCGGGCTCGCCGCCGGCCGCGTCGTTCCCCGGGGGCGCGGCCCCGTGGGCGAGCGTCGCCTCGAACGCGCCGAGGTCCGTGATCCGGCCGTGCTGCACCTTGGGCCACGCTTCGTGCCGATCGAGCAGGATCGCCGGGAGGCCCGCCCGCTCGGCGGCCCGGACGTCGCTCCAGTAGAGATCGCCCACGTAGGCAGTGCGCTCGACGGTCGACCCGAGTCGCTCGACCGCGGCCCGGAACGCCGCCCGATCCGGGAGCGACGGCCCGTCGCCGTCGGCCGGCGCGACCAGCAGCGACTCCGGCAGTCCCACCCGACGCATCAGCCAGAGCGACGCGTCCCGGGGCAGCTCCGACACGGCGCCGATCCGGACCGCCCGCGCCCGCAAGCGCTCGAGCGCCGGCGCGACGTCGGGAAACCGCTCGACCTCGCCGGCCGGCCGAAGCATGCGGCGCACGACGGCGTCGGTCTCTTCGGCCGGGAGCGCGTGACCGGCGATCACCGCGAGCGTCGCGGCGAGCTCGCGCCGGAGCTCCGTCTCGTCCGCGCGCGGCTCCTTGCCGGTGAGACCGAGCCAGCGCCGGCGATCCCAGGCCTTCAGCGAGCGGCGGACGGCCACGCGCACCCGACGGTCCCCGAGAATGGGGCCCTGGGGGCGCCAAGCCCACTGCCACGCCGACGGGGTCTGGAACGGGACGAGCACGTCGTCGAGGTCGAAGAGCACCGCGTCGACCTCGGAGGAACCGTACGGAAGCGTCACGGGAGTGCCTGGGACGGACTACGCGCGACCGCTCTTCTGCAGCTCGAGCAGGTCCTCGGTCGAGACCTTCTCCCCCTTCTTCAGGCGGGCGAGGAAGTCCTCCTCGCGGGGGGGCTCGGTCTCGCCCCAGGCCGCCGGCGCCCGGCCGCCGCGCGCGGCGTAGAGCATCTTCTCGATGTCGCGGACCTCCTCGATCGCGGCGATGTGCGCGCGGTGCGCGTCATCCGCTTGCCCCTTCACCTCGAGAAGCTTCGTCTGGACCTCGTCGGCCTGCCGCCGGAGCTCGTCGACCGACTCGTAGAGCCGGACCATCGCCTCGTGCTCGCGCTGCGCCTCTTCGGCGAGCTGACCGACGGCCGCGTGGTGCTTCTCAGCCTCGACCCGGGCCTCGTTGAAGGCCCGGAGCGTCCCCTCGACCTCGGGGTCCTGCCGGAGCTCGGCGTCCTGCTCCTTGATCGCCGCCTCGAGGCGCTTCATCTCCTCGATGAGGCGCTTCTCCTGATCACCGGTGAGGGCGGTCGTCATGTGCCGGAACTCGAGCTCCTTGAGCTCCTTGCGCAGCCGCCAGACCGGGACCGCGCCGGGTCGCGGCGTGCGGGCCCGCTTCAGCTCCTGGACCTTGTCGCCGAGCTCCTGGAGCTTGCGGTTCCACTCCTCGCGGAGACGCTTCTCCTCCCGGACCGCCGCGTTCAGCTCATCCCGGTGCCGACGGTGGTCCTGGGCTTCGGCGCTCTTCGCGTGGAGCTCGTCGAGGATCCGGGCCCGCTGCTCGGCGGTCGTCCGGGCCTCGGCGTTCAGGCGATCCCGCCGGGCGCGCGACTCGTCGGCGCGGACGTTCGATTCCGCACGTTTCTTCTCGAGTTCTTCGGTCGCGTCGGCCACAGGGCCACCGGCCCGGGGAGAAACCCCATCGGGGAGCGGTTCGACAAGAGCGCGCGATATAAAGACTTCCGAACGGCGCCCGCCCGAGCTTCGACTGCCGCACTATCCTAATATGCCGAACGCCGGATGAATCGCGCCGTGGAGGAGATCGGCCGCATTTTCGGCGACGTCGGTCTCGGCCAGTTCCACCTGAGCCTCTCGCACCCGGTCGAGCGCGGCGACTACCTCGCGGTCGAGGACGAGGCGCACGGGCCGGTCCTCTGCCAGCTCGACGACCTGAAGCGCAAGAGCGACTTCGATCTCGAGCGCGCCGGCTCGCTCGGACCCCGCGAGGAGGCGGCGATCCACGAGAACCTCCTCGGGGTCGCCCGGACGATCGGCTTCCGCGACAGTCAGGGGCTCGTCAAGCTGCCGACGATCCCGTTCCGATCGGGCGCGCACGTCTTCCGGGCGGAGGAGCCGCTCATCGCCAACGTTCTGGGACTCAAACACCACGCGAACAGCGGAGCGTACATCGGCCTCCTGCGCAACCACCGGCTGCGCGTCGAGCTCGACATCAACCAGCTCGTGCAGCGGCACGTCAGCGTGCTCGCAAAGACGGGGGGCGGCAAGAGCTACCTCCTCGGGGTGCTGATCGAGGAGCTGCTCCGCCACCGGGTCACGTGCGTCATCATCGACCCGCACGGCGAGTACGGCTCGCTGCGCACCGCGGCCGAGAAGAACGGCGGGCACTCCCGGTTCGGCGTGGAATCGCAAGGCTTCGCGCGCCAGGTCCAGGAGTATTCCCCCGACGTCTCGCTCAACCCGAACGCGAAGCCGCTCACGTTCTCGCTCCGGCACACGGACACGCGCGATCTCCTCGTCTTCATGGGCCTGACCAACGTCAAGAGTTACCTCGGGCCGCTGAAGCAGATCATCGACGCGGTCGCCGCGCGGAACGCGGAGTACTCGGTCGCCGACCTCGTGCGCGCCGCGGACGGCGCCGAGGGCGCGATCGGGGAGACGCTGCACGAGCGGCTCGAGTACGTCGAGCAGACGAAGCTGCTCGGCCCGGTGGGGACGAGCCTCAACGACCTCGTGAAGAAGGG